>CAUZBE010000355.1:0-3991 GCA_963577885.1 Alphaproteobacteria bacterium | reverse complement strand
ATGCGGCCGCTGATCATCCTGATGTGCACATTTCTGGGTTTGACCCTGTTGGGCATGCACGCGGTGCCGGCTCTTTTGCCGCTGTTTGTGGAGATGTGGTCCCTAAGCAATACAGAGGCCGGATGGATCGCCGGCATACCCTATCTGGCCTATCTGATCGGGGTATCGTTTATTGGCATCACCGACCGGATCGATGCGCGCCGCTTGCTGATCCTGGGCGCCATCGTCAACATCATTGGCTATGGCGGCATGGGTTTTGCCGATGGATTTTGGAGCGCGATGTTCTTCCGCACCCTTCAAGGCCTGGGCTTTGCCTGGACCCATTTGCCCGGGGTCAAAGCGATCTCGGACCGGGTGCCGGGCGAAAATAAGGCGCGCGCGACCTCGATTTACATCTCGTCGTTTGCAGTCTGCTCGTCGTTCTCCCTGTTGCTGGCCGCAGAAACCAAGGATGCTTTTGGCTGGGAGTGGGCCTTTGTCCTGCCAGCGTGCAGCAACCTGATCGCCGCTGCCTTGATATTGTTTCTGCTGCCCCCGGCGGCGCCGGAAGGACCCGTTGGCGCGCGCCCGCACTTGCGGATTATCCCGCATTTTCGCCCCGTGCTGCGTAATAGGGCCGCATTGGGCTATATCATCGGCGCTTTCGCGCACCATTTCGAACTGCTGGGCACCCGCGCCTGGACCGTAGCGTTCCTAACCTGGGTCGTCGCGGTGCGGCCGGATATTCCCGCTGGCTTCAATGTGCCGCTGGTTGCCACCTTGTTGATCTTGATTGGCGTGCCGACCAGCATGGCGGGTGGCGAATTCGGACACCGCGTCGGCTATGCCCGGGCCGCCTTTCTGGTCATGGCCGCCTCAGCCTTGGCGGCGCTCTTCGTCGGCTTCTCGGCCACCTGGTCACTGTGGGTGCTGGCTGGTCTGGTGTTGCTGCATAACTGCTTCGTGCTGGCGGATTCGGGTATGCTGAACGGTGGCGCGGTGAATGCCTCGGATCCGGCCCAGCGGGGCAACACGGTCGCCGTTTATGGCATCGCGGCGGCGGCCGGCGGGCTGATCGGGCCGGTGTTGTTTGGAGTCATCCTGGATCATACTGGTGGTGGTCAAAGTGCCGGCAGCTGGGGCTGGGCCTTTGCCTCCCTAGGCGCCGTAATCCTGGCCGGGGCCATCATGGTCGGACTGCTGTCGTGGCAGGCGGAGAATCGCGGCGGTTAGGCTACTCAGGCTCGCCTCGCCCGGTGCCTGCGGTTATAGTCAGGCTATCCAGCGGTATCAGGGGTACGCACCATGACTATGTTCGGCGTTTTGTTTTTCGACGGCACGGAAGAGCTCGACGCGGTCGGGCCATGGGAAGTTTTCACCATGGCCTCGCAACAGCGCGATGATATCACCGTGGTGGCGGTCTCAGAACATGGCGGCACGGTCACCTGCGGCAAGGGCATGCGAATTTTGGTGGATCATAGCTTCGCCGATGCGCCTAAGCTGGATGTGCTGTTGGTTCCGGGCGGCCAGGGCACCCGCCGGGAGGTTGATAACCCGGCCTTGTTACAATGGATCGCAAGCGTGGCGAAAGAGTGCGAATGGGTCACCTCCGTCTGCACTGGCTCGCTGTTGCTGGCCGAGGCCGGCCCGGCCGCCGGCAAGCGCATCACCACCCACTGGGGCGCCGTGGACCTGGTGCGCAAGCGGGGCAGGGCCGGCGAAGTTCTGGAAGGGGTCCGCTATGTGCGCGACGGGAACGTGGTGACATCCGCCGGTGTTTCTGCCGACATCGACATGGCTTTGTGGTTGATCGGCGAAATGTACACCCCCGGCTTCGCCCGCGGCGTCCAACGCAACATGGAATACGACCCCGCTCCCCCTTATGCGGCGGAAGTTTAACGCCTGTCGAGACCTAGGAAACGGTTGACTGGTGGGTCGTTACGCCTTCCACCCGCTTGGCTGGAAAGCGGCAGGTTACTGTGGTGCCCTCGGCCTCGACGCTCTCGGGGATCAATTTGCCGTCGTGTAATTGCATTAAAGGTTTCGACGATAATAAAATAGATGAACCATAATTTGGCGGCAGGCGGGAAGGCGAACGAGGGCGCGGCACTGGCGGGGGGGCATTCGACTTTTTGGAGCGCAAGGGGAAGGTCTACACGAAGATCCATCCGGATGCCTCGTCAGCGACGCTATACCCCATCATGGAGCGGAAAGTTGTGCCTGACAGCATTGTCTATTCAGATCGTTGGCGAGGCTACAATGTGCTGGATGTCTCGGAATTTAAGCACTGTCGCATCAACCACTCCAAACTCTTTGCAGACAAGCAGGATCATATCAACGCCATCGAGAACTTCTGGAACCAGGCGAAGCGTCATTTGCGGAAATTCAACGGTGTTCTCAGGGAGCATTCCGGGAGCATTCCGGGCTATATTTGAAGGAATGCGAGTGGCGTTTCAACAATCCCACCCCACAGAACCAGTTAAGGCAGATAAAATAGTGGATTAAAGGATGCTTATCCTAGTTAGCTATGATAGCCCGAATTGGTTTTTTAGATTTTTTCAGTTGATCTTTTCAGTCGCATCATTCTCTTTTACCTCTTCCAATCTAGGTATTTTCCGTTGAGTTAATCTTCGTGCTCATATACCCCCGCACTTCCAAGAAGCACGGTGAGGGTGAGGCAGATGGTGGTGAGGATGTGTTTGATCTGGGAAGTCTGGGACGGTAAGGCTGGGATGGGTGGTCTGGGTGGCAGTCCACTCAGGCAACCTTTTGAGCAACAAACCCTGACGCACCCTTACCCTTCGCACGACGAACGACGTATCCCTTCGTTCCCAGATGGAAACCCCTGTCGTTTTGGGGGTTTGCGGGTGCAGCGACAAGTGCGTCTGCGACAGGGTCGCGGACTTCTTTGGGTCTCTTGGATTGGGTAGGCAACCACTTGCCGAATTCATCATCAGCGATATCATCACCAACACTCTTACGGAGTGCATTGAGTTTGCGAACCTGGCCTTTGGTTAGGTTGGATTGGTCGATGGGCATGGTGGTTACTTGCTGTAGATGATCGGCGATAGATAGGCGGTGCGGCTGGAGCGGGAGTTTGAATCAAAACCTTTTGAAATTCTTACGGACACATTCACTTGCATCCCAGAAAAAAGTTAGACGTAAATTTTATCTGCCACCCCATAAATTAGGATTGTCCATACAATTGAAAAGAAAAGGGGGGCGAGGTAGCCCTCGCGCGACATTTTCTCCCCCTTCGTCGTCGTAAAATTTGACATCTCCACTGTCCAAAACCCTACAATTAGGGCGGTTATAGATTGCATGAAACCATAAGCAAATATTATCCAGTGACCCGTAATACCCTTGAACAACATGTAAATCATGATGATAACAAAAGGCAAAATAAACGTTCCCGCAAATCGCGTCATGAACGCGCCAGACCCGTCCATAGAATATTTCTCTAAAAATTTATCTGTCATAAATATTGTTTGAAAACAGTAATAGGCGGTTCCTAGTAAAATTAATATATAAATACCAAGAAAAATTATCCCATTAAATTCTCCAATCATAAATTTTCCCCAACTAGTGTTAAAAATAATATCTTCGAAACTAATGTATCACAAAAAACAACCCGCGCCCTGATCGCATCTTAGTGAAACTAAGCAGATATAGCATGACTTGTCATTTTTGTAGTCTCTATTTTGATCCACCCATCTAGTTGGTTCAAATCCTGATGGCGTGCAGATTTAGATGCGTTCGAGGAACGATATCAAAACTGTTATTCTTATCTTTTTGACTAAATGCAAAAAAATCCCTGAATATATAGAGAAATTAGAAGATAAATAATAGTATTGTTGCAAAACTTCGGTTCATTATGGAAGTGTATGGTGAAATATATGGGATGTATATCGTAGTTTAACTCTATAATATCCAATCTTTTTCTGAATATATATGATTATAATCATAACTTTTGGTATTATACCAGGTTATTATAAAAATAATTATTCATAAA
>CAUZBE010000354.1:0-3992 GCA_963577885.1 Alphaproteobacteria bacterium | reverse complement strand
CGATTATCAAGGACCGTATGGCGCTGTTAGACCGCAAGGAAGCCGCCGCCAACGCGGCCCCGGCGCCAATCCAGCGTGCCGCCTATTTCTGTTCCGGCTGCCCGCACAATACCTCGACCAAGGTGCCCGAAGGCAGCCGCGCCATGGCTGGTATCGGTTGCCACTTCATGGCTTTGACCATGAACCGTTCGACCGAGACCTTCACGCAGATGGGTGGCGAAGGGGTGCCCTGGCTAGGCCAGTCCGCTTTTACGGGCGAAGAACATATCTTCGCCAATCTGGGCGACGGCACTTATTATCATTCCGGCATCACCGCGATACGCGCCGCCGTGGCCTCGGAGGTCAACATCACCTACAAGATCCTGTTCAACGATGCGGTGGCTATGACCGGCGGGCAGCCCCACGACGGCCCGTTGTCCCCCTGGCAGATCAGCCAGCAAGTCCACCATGAAGGGGCAACCCGGATCATCGTGGTCAGCGACGAGCCCGACAAATATGCCAAGGGCACAGACTGGGCGCCGGGCGTGACGGTCCGGCACCGGGACGAGTTGGACAAGGTGCAAAAGGAACTGCGCTTAACCAAGGGCTGCAGCGTCCTTATCTATGATCAAACCTGCGCGGCGGAAAAACGCCGCCGGCGCAAACGTGGCACCTTCCCCGACCCCGACCGCCGGGCCTTCATCAACGAGGCGGTTTGCGAAGGTTGTGGCGATTGCTCCGTGCAATCGAACTGTGTTTCGGTGGAACCGCTGGAGACACCCTTTGGCCGCAAACGCCATATCAACCAATCCGCCTGTAACAAAGACTTCTCCTGCATCAAGGGCTTTTGCCCCAGTTTTGTGACCGTTTCAGGTGCCGTGCCGCGCCGAGCCCAGGCCGCCAGCAGCGCGGATCTGGACCAGGCCGCCGCCGCCCTGCCCGACCCGGATACCGCGCAGGCTGAGGGTGGCTACAACATTTTGGTCACCGGCATTGGCGGCACCGGCGTCATTACGGTCGGCGCCCTGTTAGGCATGGCCGCCCACCTCGAGGGCAAAGGCGTCACGGTATTGGACTTTACCGGTATCGCGCAAAAAAATGGTGCTGTGTTGAGCCATATCCGCATCGCGCCAACGCCCGAGGACTTGCACGCGGTGCGCATTGCCGCCGGTGGCGCGGATCTGCTACTGGGCGCCGATATGGTGGTCGCGGCGAGCCCCGACGCCCTGGGCAAACTCAGCCGCGGCGGCACCCAGGCCATCGTCAACAGCCACCTGGCACCGACCGCTGATTTCACTCTGAACCCGGACACGGAATTTCATGGGGAGGAATTGCGCCATATGATCCGCGAAGGCGCCGGTGATAACCGCACCGAATTTATCGATGCCACCGGTTTGGCCACGGCCCTGATGGGGGATGCCATCGCGGCCAACCTGTTTCTGCTGGGCCATGCCTATCAGCGCGGCGCGCTGCCGGTCAGTGGCGCTGCCATCGACCAGGCCATTGAATTGAACGGCGTCGCCGTGGCCATGAACCGCCGGGCCTTTGCCCTGGGCCGTCTGGCCGCGGTTGACCTCAAACAGGTCACTCGGGCGGCACGGCCGGCACTGGCGCTAGAAATGGCGGCGGACGAAACCCTGGACGATATCATCGAACGTCGCGCCGCCTTCCTACGCGGCTATCAGAATGCCGACTATGCCGCCCAATATGTCGCCTTCGTCCGCCAGGTGGAAAAGGCGGAGCAGGCCAAAGGCAAGGGCATAACCGGCTTGGCCGAGAGCGTGGCGCAGAACCTATTCAAGCTGATGGCCTACAAGGATGAATACGAGGTGGCGCGGCTTTATGCGGGTGAAAGCTTCCAGGCAAATCTGGCCAAGCAATTCCAGGGCGATTTGAAACTGAAATTTCATCTCGCTCCACCACTGATCAGCCGCCGCGACCCAGATACCGGGCATCTGATAAAACGGGAATACGGGTCCTGGATGATGACTGCCTTCAAGCTGTTGGCGAAAATGAAGGGCTTGCGGGGTGGTACTTTCGATATCTTTGGCCGCACCGAAGAACGCCGCGCCGAACGGGCCGCCATTCCCGCCTACCGCGCCACGATCGAGGCGCTGCTGGCGGACCTATCCCCCGAGAACCATGCCCTAGGCGTACAGATTTCTAATATTCCGGCACAAATACGCGGCTATGGCCATATCAAGGAACGCAGCCAAAAAGCGGCGGCGGCCGAACAGACCCTATTACTGGAAGCCTGGCGCAACCCACAATCCCAATCTACAGCAGCGGAGTAACCATGACTGAAAGTAATCCCGGTACCTGTATCATCGTCGGCGTTGGGCCTGGGCTGGGTGCTGCGCTGGCGCGGCGCTTTGCCAAGGCTGGCCATGCGGTGGCGGTGGCGGCGCGCAATGGGGGCAAGCTGGCCGGTGTGGTCGATGAGATCGCGGCGGCGGGTGGCAAAGCGAAAGCCTATGCCTGCGACGCCACCTTCGAAAACGACGTCCAGTCGCTGTTCAAGGCGGTCGAAGGCGATCTGGGCGCCATTGACGTGGCTATCTACAATGCCTCGGGCCGGGAGCGCAAGCCGGTAGCGAATACCAGCCTTGAAGAATTCACCGACAGTTGGGAACGCTGCTGCCTGGGCGGCTTTCTGGTTGGGCGCGAAGCGGCCCGGCGCATGGGCCCGGCGGGCGCTGGCAGCATTTTGTTCACCGGTGCCACTGCCTCTATGAAAGGTTATGCCAATTCCGCTACTTTCGCCGTGGGCAAATTTGGCCTTCGGGGCTTAGCAGAATCCATGGCCCGTGAATTGCAGCCCAAGGGCGTGCACGTGGCCCATTTCAATATTGACGGCGGTATAGGTGAAGACGCCGAAGATACCCGCCTGCGCCCCGATGCCATTGCCGAGACCTATTACCAGACACATGCTCAGCACCGCAGCGCCTGGTCCCATGCCATAGAGATGCGGCCCTGGGTCGAGACATTTTAGGTCTGCCGAGCATGGGCCGCATCAAACGCATCATCGCCTATTACCGGGGCCGTTCGCCAGTAACGCTGCTATGGCACCATGGCTTTCTATTCCTGGTAGTCGGGACCTTGATCGTCGTGTTGCGGGTGACCTTGCTGCCCTGGATGCCGTTATTCTGGCCTTTGGTGATTTGGTACGTGATTTTCTCATTTCATTTCCTGCTGGTCCGCAGTCTAAGTGCAAACAATGAATGGGCCGATGACCGGGCCGATAAATTGCGCCGGCATGCCTATGACTTCCAGCATGTGAAAGATATTTACAACAAACCCACCAATTTTGAGGAGCCCCACTTCCCGCCCGCTGAACCGGGTCGGCCGGCGGATTAAACCATGCACCAGCGGCCGTCCGCCCGCCATTACCTGTTGTTGGGAGGGCTGGCGTTTGCCTGGGGTTCCGCCTTTCTCTTCGTGAAATTGGGCCTGGCGGACCTGCCGCCAATCATGGTTACCCTGGCGCGCACGGCGGTGGCGGCGGGGCTGCTATACGCCGCGTCCCGCCGCCAGGGCCATAACCTGCCCAGCCCATTTGGCAATGGCTGATCCTGACCGTTCTGGCCGTAGTGAATAAATTTCTGCTATTTTTTCTGATTGCCCAGGCGCAGACCCAACTGGATAGTAACCTGGCCGGTATCTTCATTGGCGCGACGCCACTGGCGACATTGGCGGTCGTGCATTTCGGCACCCGGGACGAAAAGATGACCCGGACACGCGTCATAGACGTCGGCGTCGGCTTTATGGGTATCGTCATTTTTCTAGGGCACGACGCCATTAGTAGTGTCAACGCCGGCGTCGGGACGGATCTGCTGGCCCAAGGGGCGCTGTTGCTGGTTTGCCTAAGTTTTGCCCTGAACGCCCTGATTGCCCGGCGCATGGCGCCCCTGCCACCGGCGGTGGCGGCCTGCAGTATCTCTTTATTGGCGACCGCCATGTTGTTGCCCTTTGCCATCGCCACCGATCCGGGGCGTGAACCTAAGCCCAGGCTG
>CAUZBE010000353.1:0-4004 GCA_963577885.1 Alphaproteobacteria bacterium | reverse complement strand
CTATCGCAGCCAAATTCGTTTTCCCCGGTTCTTAGCGATGATGGCGCACGGGAATTTTCGGTCGGCGCGCATAAAGCCGATGAAAAGGCCAACAAACTAGTCGATCACAAGGACCCACTGCTCCATGCGATGGTCATGAGCTACTATTTGGCCGGTGTTGGTAATGGCGTGCCAAACCTGTCCTACAAAGCAGATAGCTAGAGCCATCTCGAACGATACCGGGTTAGCCGAGGTTATTTTTGTATTGACCGAATGTATGACGATTCTATCTGTCGCCGCGAAGCCGAAGTTCGTATGATTGCCTCGACAAACGCCAGCATCCGCGCATGGCGCGGCCAAAAGCAAACAATCGTTCCCAGGGAGGATTATCCATGACACGTCTATGTGAAAACCGGGTGGCCATCGTTACCGGCGCGGCGCGGGGCGTTGGCCGCGAACATGCGCTGTTGCTAGCCAAACATGGCGCCAAGGTGGTGGTGAACGATCTGGGCGGCGCCGTTGACGGCAGCGGCGCGGATCGGACCCCGGCCCAGTCCGTGGCAGACGAGATCATGGCGTCCGGTGGCGAGGCGGTGGTCAATGGCGATGACGTGAGTAACTGGAACGGCGCCAAGAACATGGTCGATCAGGCGGTCGATACTTTCGGCAAGCTGGATGTTCTGATCAATAACGCCGGCATCCTGCGCGACCGCATGCTGGTCAATATGACCGAAGAAGAATGGGATTCGGTGATCCAGGTGCATCTAAAGGGTACCTTCGCGCCGTCCCGCCATGCCGCGGCCTATTGGCGCGGCCAGTCAAAGGAAAGCGGCGGCCCGGTCGATGGGCGGATTATCAATACCACCTCGACCTCGGGCATTTACGGCAATGTGGGCCAAACCAACTATGGCGCGGCCAAGGCCGGCATCGCCGCCTTCACGGTAATCGCAGCGCGGGAGCTGCGGCGTATCGGGGTTACCGTCAATGCCATCTCGCCCTCCGCCTACACTCGCATGACCGACAACCTGCGCGAATACACCGAGGATGAGATCGAATGGCGACTGCCAAGCTGGGTCTCCCCGGCGGTGGTCTATCTGGCCAGCGCGGCAGCACATGATATATCCGGCCGGGTCATCCAAGCTGGCGGCGGCATGGTCGCGGTCTGTGAAGGCTGGCGCCGCGGCGCCGAGATAGAACAGATAGCGGATCCGGTAGAACTGGGGCCGCATCTGCGCGAGATGTGCGGTGAGGTCCGCAAAAATTCCGGCATGGACGGTTTGGAGCTCGATTAGTACGCTTAGAGCAATTCCGAATTAATAAGAATCGCGAAGCGATTCTAAGTAGTTGGAAAAATTGTTCTAATTTTAGAGATCTGAGTGTTTTCAGAATAAAAATACTCTGGGCGCACTGGCGGGAACGAAAAGGCTAGTCCCGTTTTGATGTTCATCGAATCGGGACTACGGCAGCAGATCCACAGGCCCGGCGGTACCCGCTACCGGGCGGGGCCGGGCGGTGCTTTAATGGGTTTTGCGGAGATAACTTTGGGCCCGGCCCATCCCTATGGCCAGGGGCGTGAAGCCGGAAATATCGTAGAATAGGACGGCGGCATGCCGTATTTTGCCCTGCCCCGCCTCAATCCGCTGTTCGGCACTGACAATTTGATGGGCGATTTAAGGCGCGAAAAACTACGGTAGACCGGGACCAAACGCAAAATGGAAAACAACAGATATAGGCCAAGGGCAAGGGCCACCGGTTCGATCATGGAGGCGGCCCCGGTGGTTTTCGGCGTCAGGACATACAGGCTGGCCCAGGTCGCACCGACCAGTAGCTGGGCCCAGGCAATCAGAATTTCGCTTTGCAATTGATGCGCCCGGATAACGGCAGCCACCCGTGGGGGTAGGTCGGTTTTCTGGCCCCGGATCAGACCAAATTTGTTCGGGTCATGCCGCATGGCGGCCACCTTAACATTTTCGCAGCCACAGGCTAGCGGGCAGGCTTCCCGCCTTGCTTGGCAGACGGGCCACGGCGGAGGCTACGACCTTTTCCTCCATACGGGTTGCGACATAATGGGATGCGAACAGGATCTCGTAAGCGCCGCCGGCCAGCAGAGGTGCCACCCCCAATTGTTCGTTATAGCCGCGCCAATCCCATATTAACGGATAATCATCGGGCAGAAATATATCGTGAATGTGCACCAACGCGCCGGCGGGCAGGTTTGGCATCACCCGGTTGAACAGATCATCCACATCGCTGCCCGGCATCAGGATATGGGATGAGTCAATGAACAGAATATCACCGGCCTCCAGGCTGGCGAAGACTTCCAGACCCACCTTGCCCAGGGTCTCTTTCAAAAACTCTATCTCCAGGCAATCGACGAAACGGTTGGGCTGCGGGTCGATGGCGGTGATATGGGTTGCCAGGCCGCCGTCATCGACGGCCCGTTTCATAAACCGCGTTGAATGGCCCGATCCCACCTCAATGATCCGCTTCGGCTGCCGGCGGCGCACAATGGCGTAAGCGGCGGCGGCATCCAAGGTCGAAAACCAATCTTGGGTCCAACGCGGGGCGGGGGGGGGGGCGTCGCCCATCGCCTGCAAGGCCGCTTCGTAGCTATCGATATCCCGCAACAACGCCGCGAAGGCGGGCTCGGCGGCCGTCATCAATGCCGCCAGTGGCGGATAGCTTGGATTACGACCCGGCTGGGGCAGTGTATTGGCGTATCGATAAGGAATAAAGAAACCACGCCGGGCCAGCCCCAGCACCGTCAACAATCCCAATCGCAACCGGCGCATTTCGTCTCTCCCCCGTCCTGGGAATGCCTAATGGCGGAACAGCGGCATTTCAATCTCTTAATGTCAGGGATAAAGAACTAGGGCCGTAGTACCATGCCTTCTTGGGCAACGATGGTGCCAGGGCGCCGTTTTTTCGCCGCTACGGCGATCTGGTCCATGAAATTATCATCGTGATCAGGGTCATGGTGAAAAATCACAAACTGCGAAACCCCGGCCGCATCGCACAGGTCGGCGCCGGCTTGCCATGTGGAATGACCCCAGCCGGCACAGTTTTTGTATTCGTCCTCGGTAAACATGGAATCGTATATTACCAAGTCGGCGCCATGAATCAGACGCAGAATATTCTGATCCAACTCGCCGGGAACATGTTCCGTATCGGTTAGATAACAGATCGACTTGCCTTCGAATTCGACGCGATAGCCGGTGGCGCCGTTTGGGTGGTTCAGCGGCGCCGTGCGAATGACCACATCGGTACCGACAGTCAAGGCGTCACCGATAGCAAAATCATGAAACTCGATCTTTGATTGGAAAATATCTAGGGACACCGGGAATAATGGCGTCTTCATCAAATCGCACAGTACATCGCGGATATTGGTTTCCGGCAACAAATGACCGGCCGACAGGCGAAAATTATTTTCCGGATTAAAGAATGGTTTGAAGAACGGGATACCGCAGACGTGGTCGTAGTGAGTGTGGCTGAGAAAGATATCCGCGTCGATCGTTCCGCCGGATTTTAGCAATTCATTGCCCAGGTAGCGAAAACCGGAGCCGGTATCAAAAATTAATAGTTGTTCGCCACAACGAATTTCCAGGCAGGAGGTGTTGCCGCCATAACGAACCGAGTTCGCATCGGAGATAGAAATACTCCCTCGAACACCCCAAAAACGAACGAGAAAATCGCGATTTTCGGACATGGCCCTACACTCTCGCCTCAACCAACAAATGTCTCCACTCTACCTTTTGCTTCATCTCTCGTTTTTTTGTTTTATACTATTACATTCCGATATATGCCGGCGCGGGCATGTTACGTCTAATACGTTGGCTTTGTAAACTGATATTTCAAGGATATTAAAAGGCGGCGAATTACAGCCCCAATTGGCGCCGTATTAACCGGCTAAGTTCGGCGTCCGGGTCGGATAGTTGATCAACCATCGTGAGATGGTTTTGTCCCGGCATTACGATTACCTCGACATCGATGCCATGGCGGCGCCAGGCCGCGGCCAAAGCCTCGCT
>CAUZBE010000352.1:0-4021 GCA_963577885.1 Alphaproteobacteria bacterium | reverse complement strand
GACCTTTGCGACCCGTCCAGCCGCCTCCAGGCCCGGGGCAAAAGGGAAACCCGGCTTGGTCTGATATTTACCGGCGACCATGATGGTGTCAGCGAAATTAGCCGACGTCGCCACCACATTCAGCAGAATTTCCCCCGGCCCCGGAAAAGGGGCCGCCATCTCGCCCAATTCCAATGTGTCAATGTCGCCCCAGTCCCGGCAAATTAGTGCCCGCATCTATTCCTCCCCCGGCGTCAACACCACTCAAAATATTTGACCCCCATGATGCCCCAGCTAATATCAGATGCAAATGCCCAACTCAGATGGTTCGGATTGGCGTCTGTCTCCGCCCTGGGCTACAAATAGAGACTTAAATTTCTAATCATGAAGGATGTCGACGCCATGCAACTGAAAACCGACAAAATGATTGCCCGCAAGGAAGGCGGCGTTGGCTGGCTGACCTTCAACAATCCGGCTCGCCACAACGCCGTGTCCCTGGTCATGTGGGAGGGCGTGGCCGAGGCGATGGAGAATTTTGCCGCCGATGATGGGGTGCGGGTCGTGGTGATGACTGGGGCCGGCGACAAGGCCTTTGTCTCGGGTGCTGATATTTCGGAGTTCGCAGAAAACCGGAATTCCGCCGCGTCGGAAGAACGATATAAAGCAGCCACGGCATCGGCGCATCAGGCTATGTCGGTATTTCAGAAACCCCTGCTGGCGATGATCCAGGGTTATTGCATCGGCGGCGGCGTGGCGGTGGCCCTGGCCGCTGATATCCGCATCGCCGCCGACGATACCCAATATTCGGTGCCCGCTGCCCGTCTGGGCCTGGGCTATAATTACGGCGGCCTGAAAACCCTGACCAGTCTGGTCGGGCCCGCCATGGCCAAGGAAATATTTTTTACCGCACGGCGCTACAACGCCCAGGAAGCCCTGGCCATGGGCCTAGTCAACCGGGTGGTGCCGGTGGATCAGTTGGAAGCTACGGTAGCCGAATACACCACCATGATCTCGGAAAACGCGCCCCTGACAATCCGCGCCGCTAAGGCCACCGTGGCGGAGGTTCTGAAAGACCCGGAAAAGCGCAACATGGACCGACTGGACCAGTTTATCACCGCCTGCTTTGACAGCGAGGATTTCACCGAAGGCCGCACCGCCTTCATGGAAAAACGCAAACCCAACTTCAAAGGCAGGTAGGCCGCGCGAAGCGGCCAGATCACCGGATCGCGTCTGATATGGCACTGCAAGGCCGATCGTTTGATTTCGTCATTATCGGCGCAGGCATGGCGGGCGCCTCGGCGGGTTATTTTCTGTCGTCCGAGGGCAGCGTGCTGTTGTTGGAGATGGAAGCCCAGCCCGGTTATCATACCACCGGGCGCTCCGCCGCGCTGTATTCGGAGGCCTATGGAAATGCGCCGATCCGCGCGCTGACCTCTGGCGGGCGGGCATTTCTGATCGACCCGCCGGACGGCTTCACCGAGACGCCGATCCTAACGCCGCGCGGTGCCTTGTTTGTCGGGCGCGAAGATCAGATGGCAGCTCTTGACGCGGCCTATGCGGCGGGTTCAGAACATCTTGATACGGTTCGGCGCCTGACCGCGGGGGAGGTCAGGGAACTGGTGCCGGTGCTGCGCGAGGGCTATGTCGCCGCCGGCGTGCTGGAGCCGGGGGCCATGGACATGGACGTCAACGCCCTACATCAGGGCTTTCTGCGCGGGGGCCGTATGCGTGGGGCACAAATGCGCCAGGATGCCCGAGTTGCCGGCCTCAAGCGTGAAAACGGCGCCTGGCTCGTCCGCGCCGGAGATGAAGAGGTTTTTGCCAAGGTCGTGATCAATGCCGCCGGCGCTTGGTGCGACCAGGTCGCCGATCTGGCGGGGGCAAAACCCGTCGGGTTGGTGCCAAAGCGGCGCACCGCTATTTTGTTCGATGGGCCTGACGACATGCCTTTTGCCGCATGGCCGGCCTTTATTGATGCGGAGGAGGAATTTTACGCCCGGCCCGAGGGCGGAATGATGATGGGTTCGCCGGCCGACGAAACCCCCATGGAACCTTGCGATGTGCAGCCGGAGGAGCTGGATATCGCCATCGCCGTTGATCGCCTGCAAACGGCGACGACCCTGAAAATCCGACACGTAATACGTAGCTGGGCCGGGCTACGCTCGTTCGTTGCCGATAAGACGCCGGTGGTGGGATTTGATCCAAAGGTAGAGGGCTTTTTCTGGCTGGCCGGCCAGGGCGGTTACGGCATTCAGACTGCGCCATCCATGGGACGTGTGGCCGCCGCCCTGGCGGCGGGAATTGACATTCCCGCCGACCTCGAGACATTCGGCGTCAAGGCCATCGCTCTGTCGCCGGCGAGGTTTGGAGCGGGCCAGCCTTGACGAGGTTTGAGATCAGGGCAGAATAACAACCTAGAGATGAGGCGGCGGGTTCAAATCTTGACGGGCGCAAAAGGTGGAGATTTATAATGGCGGGCACTACCGAGTTTGGGTTGGATGTTGGTGTTTATGGGCGGCTGGCGACGCCGGGCGAGGTTCTAAAAATCGCGCTGCTGGCGGAGAGCGAGGGCTTTCATTCCGTCTGGCTGGCCGATCATATCGTCTTTCCCAAGGCCGTGGCACCGAAATATCCCTATAGCCTGGACGGTAATTTTCCCGTGCCGCTGGACGAGCCGCTGCTGGAACCCATCGCCACCATGGGGGTTCTGGTGGGCGCTACCAAGCGGGTGAAGATTGGCACGGCGGTGCTGGTGATGCCCCTGCGTAATCCCGTCCTCCTCGCCCGCATGCTGGCCACCCTGGATGTGTTCTCCAATGGCCGCATCATCCTCGGCGCCGGCGTGGGCTGGATGGCGGAGGAATTCGCCGTCCTAGATACCTTTAATTTTGCCTCCCGTGGCCAGGTCACGGACGAATATCTGGAGATTTTCAAGGCCATCTGCGCGGGCGGTGAAGTCTCCTACCATGGCGAGACCTATCAATTTGAGCCGATCTATTCCTACCCGGCCTCGGTGCAACGCCCCCACCCGCCAATCCTGGTCGGTGGCACCTCTAACCCGGCCCTGCGCCGGGTGGCGCGCCTGGCAGATGGCTGGCTGTCGGTCGGACTAGGCCTGGAAAGTCTATCGGAGCGGTTGGGCATATTGCGCGGCATGTGCGAAGCCCGGGGGCGCAGCTATGACGACCTGCTTCTCTATCACAAGCTATTCATCAATATCGGGACGGCGGTGGTTGCGAAGGGTGGCGGCCGGGAGCCGGGCACCGGATCGGTGCAGGAGATCACCGACGATTTCAAACGGATTCTCGATCTGGGCTATCGCGGCTTCATCATCCGCTACCGCGGCGAGGAAGCCACTGAGCAGCAACGGCAAATTTACCGTTTCGCCGCCGAGATCGCAGCAAAAATTTGATAGCCCGATAGCCCATACAAATATGGCGCCGTCCAAGGGTGATCTTGGACGCCATCGTCTCAGGCCTTCACATTGCCGCCCCTTTAGGCTATAAACCGCCTCAATCGGCTGGCGAAGCTTGGCGAAAGGTTATTTGCGCCTTGCTTCCGGGTCCATGGAATGTCTTTTGATCACCGAATAATCGGCGGATTTTCGTCGGAGATTGGCGAATTTTGAAGGAGAAGACCTCTGGTACAGGTCAGTGTTCGCGACAATAATGTCGACCAGGCGCTTCGCGCCCTAAAGAAAAAATTACAGCGTGAGGGCGTCTTCCGCGAAATGAAGATGCGGAAGTATTTTGAAAAACCCTCGGAGCGCCGCGCCCGTGAAAAGGCCGAGGCCGTTCGCCGCGCGCGCAAGTTGGCGCGCAAGCGGGCCCAGAAGGAAGGTTTGCTTTAACGCAACGCCTTGAGCATTTTTATTTAAAAATGCTCAAATTCTAAAAATCTGAGCATTTTCAAAATGAAAATGCGCTAGGGCGGCGTCGTGACCTGCCGTCAGTTGGAAACACTCCAGCAAGGCCGAAACCATTTGCTTCTGCCGCCGCTCCTTTTACCCTTTGGCCAGCAAGGTTTTCCGGCGAAATTATGC
>CAUZBE010000351.1:0-4023 GCA_963577885.1 Alphaproteobacteria bacterium | reverse complement strand
TCGGCCGTAACGTCATGGTCCGGCCATAGGACCAGAACGGCGGCCAGGCGTTCGCCCCAGCGTTCGTCGGGGATCCCGACCACCGCCGCTTCGGCCACCGCATCATGACGCATCAGCACCTCCTCCACCTCACGAGGATAGATATTGATTCCGCCCGATATAACCATGTCCTTGCGCCGATCCATAATCGAGAGAAATCCCTCCCTATCCATGGGGCCCATATCGCCAGTTAAAAGCCATTCCCCATCCATCGCCTCGGCCGTGGCCTCTTCATTATTGCAATAGCCGTTGAACAGGGTCGGTGATTTTACCCAGATATCACCAATTTCGTCCGCCTTGGCGGGCCTGCGGTCCAGCAGACGCACCGCAACATCAGTTCCCAATATTGGCTGTCCGACCGAGCCGGGTTTGGCCTCGATCAACTCCGGCGGCAGGGCCGTCGCAATTCCCACCTCCGTGCAGCCATAGCATTCGTGAATGATCCCGGCGCCGAAAAAAGCCACCGCCCGCTGCTTTAGCGCGCGCTGAAACGGCGCCGCATTGACGACGATGCCATTGAGGCGAAAGCCGCTGCGCTGGTGCAATAGCGCATCCGGCAGGGCTAAAATTTGATGGATGTGGGTGGGCACCATGAAAACGGACGTTACCTCGCCACTGGCAAGACGTTGCAACACATGGGCCGGATCAAACCCCGAGAGCAATTCCAAGGTACCGCCATTAAAGATGCTGGCCATGGCAAACCCATAGCCGCCGCCATGCGCCAATGGGGCGAAACAGAGATGCCGGTCCGATGGTCCCAGGCAGCGAAAATGATGCGCCATGGCCTTGAATAAATGGGCCCGGCTGCGATGGGATAACATCACACCCTTTGGCTCGCCCGTGGTGCCGGACGTATAGGGAATGCAAAAGGTCAGCTCAGGATTAGCAGGTTGAATGGGCCGCTCCAGGGACTGCCGCCCCAGCGCCGCCTCGTAGTCGGCGCCAAGGATCAGAACAGCCGGAATATTCAGGTCCGCCAGCTTGCCCGCCAGCGCTGGCGGGCAAAACACGGCTTTGGCCCGGCAATTGTTCAGAATGCCGCGCAGCTCGGTCGGCGCAGCGCGATGGGTTGGGGTTGCCACCATAACCCCTGCCCGTGACAGGCCCGCGACAAGTTCAATGTAGGCCAGGCAATTGGGCGCATAGACAGCGGCGCAGTCGCCGGGCCGAAGCTGCATTTCGTCACGGGCCAGGGCCGCCACCCGTTGGATTCGTTCGGCCAGACCGGCGAAACTCAGACACCGGCCTTCAAATACCAATGCGGGCTTTTCGGGATGCGCCAAGGCGCCGGCCATGACGCCCGAGGCAATGTCCGAGCCGACCAGATCCGGCGTGACGGCAAAGACCGGAGCGTTCATGCTGCGGCGCCGCTTTCGGGCAGACGGAACAGTTTCAAGGCATTAGCCCGTAACAACTTGTCCTTGGCCTCGCTACGGATCTCCATAGCATTAATTTCGGCCATGGCGCGCTCCGGATCGATGACCGGCCAATCGGTGCCAAACAGCACCTTGTCCTGGCCATAACTGTTCAGATACTGGATGATTTGGGCCGGCCAGTGTTTCGGCGCATAGGCATCTACGCCAATGAAGACGTTCTCATGCTTCCACGCCATGGATATCATCTCGTCGGTCCAGGGCACGCCGATGTGAATACCAATTAGCTTTAACTCCGGGAAATCGATGGCGACATCATCCAGGGCGATGGGACGGCCAACACTGGGCAGACGACGGTCGCGGGAATAGATCAGATTGTGCCCCACCTGCATCATGATGGGGATATCCAACTCGCAGCATTTTGAATAATAGGGATAATAGCGCCGGTCATTGGGGGCCAGGCCGAACCAATGAGGATAAAGATGGGCGCCGACAAAGCCCAGCTCTTCCACCGCGTGCCGCAACTCTGCTATGCCGGCCATGCCCCGGAACGGATCGACGCCGGCCAGCCCTGAAAAGTGATCGGGATGTTCGGCGCAAACCTCCGCCACCCGGCTGTACTCTATTTCGAAGGAGCCACGTACCCGCAGGTCGCCGGCACGTACCGCGACCAACAAAGAGCGGTCAATATCGCTGCGGCGCATCTTTTCAAGATAACGGGGGATGGAGACACCGTTGCGGATGTCCGCCGGCATGCGGACCTGTTCCTTGAAATCCTCGTCTAGCCCGGTCCGCCCTTCGACCACCTCGCGTTCCGTGAATAAATTACAGACGATATCTATAGCACCCATGCCGGTCCCCCTGTCTTTAACGTGGATCAAGGTTACAAACGGCACCCCAGTCCATGGGTACTATGGCATGGGGGAGGCTAGGTGGCCGGGTATTATTCGTCGCGGTAAACCCGTTCGCGGCGTTCATGACGCTCCTGTGCTTCTATGGACAAGGTGGCGATGGGCCGCGCTTGCAGGCGTTTCAGGCCGATGGGCTCGCCCGTATCATCGCAGTAGCCATAGTTGCCTTCTTTGATACGAATCATGGCAGCATCAATCTTAGCGACCAGTTTCCGCTGCCGGTCGCGGGTACGCAATTCAATGGAGCGTTCGGACTCCTTGGTCGCCCGGTCAGATAAATCGGGCGCCTGACCTTCATCGTCCTGTAAATTCTGGATCGTATCCTTGGCATCACGCAGAATTTCCTCACGCCAGCCCATTAGGCGCTGCCGAAAAAATTCTTTTTGCCGTGGGCTCATGAATTTTTCTTTTTCGGTTGGTCGATAATTATTGGGAAGCTTGAATTTCGACATGAAGCAGCCTCAAAAGCTGTGGATGGGATATAGTACTCAAAACGAGCGGAATATAATCATCTCTACCCTTGGCATCAAGATTGCTTGAAAAAAAATGTCTCCCGCAATTCGTCTGATTAGCTCTTATGAGGTAGTCCCAAGAAATCGGCCAGTAGGTTAAGGTGTATTCCACCCCTTGAGGAGAAATATTGAGATGACGAAACGACGCCGAATCACGGCTGAATTCAAAGCCAAGGTTGCGTTCGATGCACTTCGTGGTGGCCTAACGATGCAAGAGGTCGCGACGAGACATAAGGTGCATCCGGACCAAGTGAGCACCTAGAAGCGTCAGGCGATGGATGACTTAGCCGCGGTATTTGCCAATGGCGCCGACCAGGCCGGCTTTCAGAAAATCCGTTAGCTTTGTGGTGATATCGCCCTGGACCTCGATGCGCTTGGCGACCGAAACCAAAGCCGCGAGTTTGTCGGACACTGAGTACTGGCCGAGCCGATCGCGGTAAGAGCTGTGGTGGCACCAGCAGACGTATTCAGCACCTGGCTTTGGATGGCCAGAGTGGTTGCGTCCATCTTACGGGCTGAAACCGCAATGGTTGAACTATCGACCGTGCTCAAGACCAAAGTCGTAGCCGCACTGGCATTCACCAGGTTGGTTCAGTTTAACTCGGCCGTGGCCACGATTGTCGAGGTCTGGTCACGCAAGGACACAAAGTCATTGCGCAACGAGGTCTGCGACGCGTTATCAAGACCGGCTTGATTGGCCTGAACCACCTTGGTCTTCATTTCCGTTAACAGATCGGAAATGGACTGTCCGGCCGTGAGGGCGGTATTGACAGTAGCTTCACCATTCGCCAGGGCGGTCTTAACAGCGCCAAGACCAGAAATATCACCGTGCATGTTTTGCGCGATAACATAGGAGGATGCATCCTGCTTTGGAACACTGACCCGCAGGCTGGTGGTAATTGCACGATGTGTCGAGTCTATCATCCTGTTGGTTTTCCCGAGGTTTTGCAGCGCCAGCATGGCGCCGATGTTTGTATTTACTGATAGAGGCATATCTGTCGCCCTTTATTCTAGGTGTACCTGCTTCTACGGACCAACGCGTTTTGCATCTACCCGGTGAAGCGCAATTATCGTGCCAATCGGGGGAAACCGGCCCTAAATCAAGCCGTTGATTTAGGGCGATATTAATAGTTTAGGTAATTTAACCACGCCGCGAGGGGCGGGGGAAAATGCCGGGCAGGCAATGAT
>CAUZBE010000350.1:0-4024 GCA_963577885.1 Alphaproteobacteria bacterium | reverse complement strand
TTACAGAACACTGTGGCCCTGGTCTTATCAACGCGAACGATTTCAATATTGGAGAGCATTCGCCGCGTTCGTGAGGCCGGTGTCTCGGCATGGGCAAAGCCTGAATGCAGCCGCTGAACTCTTGCTTTTAGAAATGCCAGATCGTCATCGAACAAAGCCATCTCGTCACGCCCGCGGATATCGTTTTCGCGGCTATCGCTGGTCTCCCGCACTGGCGCCCAATAGTGAATATCCTTTGTCAAAAGCTGCAGCCAGTCGTCATACCGGCCTTCGTCCAGGATGCGCGCCTCACGAAAAAGAAATTGTTCAACCTCGTGCTGTAGTTCAAGAGCCGTCAAGCTACAGCCTCAACCCGGACTTCGCCTTCGCCGCCTTTCCCTTGCGCGGCGGGACCACGACCGCCCGACCTTCGAGAAAATTCTGGCGGCAGCCCGGCCATTTTCAGAGGTATTTTTTAATGCACTCCGTACGATATGCAGATCTCGACCAAATAGCCGACCCGGCCGTCCCTAATCTTCAGAAGCGGTTACCCCGCGTCGTGACGGTACCGTTGATTATTTGCCTGATGGCGCTGGCCTGGGTGCCGTTTATCTGGCTGATCCATTTCCTCTTATCTTGAGCCCACAACAGACGCCAACTGCTCCCTAATCGACTTTTTTGAGTCTGAGGGGCGCGCCATTGCCGCCCGCAAGGCGGCGTTTGTATTGGCGGGCATAGCGCTGCACGTCATAGATTTCCCAGGCTTTGGCCAGGTCGTTTTCCGGGATGCCGGTTACCCTCTCGACCTCGTCGGCCGAAATTACCGGGTCTTGCGAGAACTTGACGATCCAGCAAAGCGCTTCCCATCCAGTCTTGCCGTCGAGGCAGGGTTCACCCTCGATTAATCCGGCGCCTTCAGGCTTGCCCATAACCTCGATACCATTCCAAAACGCGATATGGTCGTGGATGACGGCGGATTGGGGATAGGGCTCGGCATAGTGCCAGGCGGCGCCAGAATTGCTCTCGCCACCGGCCTTGACGTTGAAATAGCTGGCGATCCCCTTCCAGTGGCAATAAGTGGGGCGCGTCGCCGTGTCCTCCGCGAGAGATCCCGGTGCGACGGCGCTCATGGGAAAATAGGCATTGCCCTCGACCATCACGATATCGTCGCTTTCGGCAATGGTAACCCCGTTCCAAACAGCCTTGACCATGAATGCATCTCTCATGATTGCATTTCCCCAGGGTATCCTTGAATGTCGTGATTATCTTAGCCTAGCCGATGTCACAATGACCACCGTATTGCCCGATGACGCTGCGCCTGAAGAAATACATCGTTGCCGGAGACATCATTGCCGCGATTTTCCGTGGCCATGGCCTTGAGCGTTATGCCGGCTGGTACGGCGCCTCCATGACCATTGGCGGTATCGTGGTCGCCCTCTCGGCGGCCTGGCCGATCGGCGTCATTCTAAACCAACGCCGCTACGCGCGGACCAGACAAAAATAACACTACGCTGAAAACCTTGCCTACACGATGGCAAGGACATCAAAAGTCTCAATCATCCAATGATCGCACCAGCCGCCAGGCGCCATACATCAACAGCCCGCATACGATCACCGCGAATATAGATCCAAGCCAAAGCATGTCCCACCCCGCCTGTTTGCCTGCATCAGGTATGGCATGTTACCCGATGGTCACCGGAAACCATATGCCGCATTCGCTATTGCTACACCTCTGAAAATGTCGTTCGATTACGGTCGATAGCGATCCATCATTTTTCAGAACGGCAAACCCTTCGCCAACGCCGGGAGATTAACTGCCATGACCCTAACAGCGAGAGAATTGCGCGATCTGTCCGCCGGTCAAATCGCCGAGCGTGTGAAAGCGCGGGATCTGTCAGCCCTAGAAGTCGTCGACGCGGCCCTTGAACGTCTGGACGCATTCGAGCCCCACATTCATGCCTTTTGCGCCCCGGCCCACGACCTGGCCCGCACCACCGCCACGACCCTGGACGAACGCATCGCCAGGGGTGAGATCCCCGGCCCCCTGGCCGGCGTGCCGATCGGCATCAAGGACCTTGTGGCGACCAAGGATCTGACCACCGCCATGGGTTCGGCCCTGTACCGGGACTTTCTACCCGATGAGGATGATATCGTTGTCGAACGTCTGAAAGCCGACGACGCAATTATTATTGGCAAAACCAACGTGCCTGAATTCGGCTACAGCGGCGCCGGGCACAACCCGGTCTTCGAGACCAGCCGCAACCCGTGGAAGCTCGACTTCACACCAGGTGGTTCGAGTTCGGGATCGGCTGCCTCCGTCGCCTGCGGCGTCACGCCGTTTGCCATCGGCACCGACGGCGGCGGCTCGGTCCGCATCCCGGCGGCATTGTGCGGCCTGTACGGCATGAAGGCGTCCATGGGGCGGGTGCCCCTGTATCCCGGCTGCCGCGATGAACGCTATCCCGGGATTTCAAGCTGGGAAAGCCTGGAACACATTGGCCCCATCAGCCGCACGGTCGATGACGCGGCGTTGATGCTGGCGACCATTTCAGGGCCGGACATGCGGGACCGTCACTCCCTGCCCAAGGCAGATTTTGATTGGCGCGCGGCCCTGGACGGCGATTTAAAGGGCCTTCGGGTGGCCTATAGCGAGGACTGGGGCTATGCCGCGGTGGAGCCGGCTGTGCGCGAAATCTGCCGGGCAGGCGTAAAAGTATTCGAGCAGGGTTTTGGCTGCACCGTCGAAGAAGCCTCGCCGGGCTGGGACGATCCGCTCTTTGCGTTCTGGAGCCTGGTGGCGGCGGATTCCGACCTGGCCGGCATGCGGGCCTGGCTGCCCGATCACGCCCACGAAATGTCACCGCATCTGGTGGACTTTTTGTTGCGGCCGTGGACTGCGGAAGATCTGACCTCCGCCAACATAGCCCGCCAGGCCCTCTGCAATAAAATGGCCAGGTTCATGAGCCGCTATGACCTGCTGTTGACGCCAACCATCGCGGTGTCAGGTTTTCCCGTACACATGCAGGGCCCGGAGGTTATCGAGGGCCGTATGGTCAGCCCCGCCCACTGGCTACCCTTTACCTTCCCCATGAACATGACCGGCCAGCCAGCGGCGACCGTGCCCGCCGGCTTCACCCCTGACGGCCTGCCGGTCGGCCTGCAGATTGTCGGGCGGCATCTAGACGATGCCCTTGTGCTGCGGGCCTCGCGCTGTTTTGAACAGGCCCGCCCCTGGTCAGATGCCTGGCCCGAGCTGGTGCAGGCGGCGAGTTTATAGTGAAGGGCATGGAAACGGCGAGGGCTGCAAAGGCCCTTTCGTGGCCACGCCGGATCGCCAGCAGAAAGTTTACCGCTGGGTTGCGAAGATGACGGGTAATTGGTCCAACGAACCGAGCATCGTGGCGCTGCGGGTCTCCTGGCAATTGCTGCAGGACCGCCTTTTCCGGTCCCAGGCCGTCGCCTTGGAAGATGTGCCTACTTCGGTGGAGGCCATCACGCCGGCGTGGTGGACGGCTGTGCTTTGTGGCGCGGCGCCGGGCGCGAAGGTCATTGGACAGCGCATTGTTTCCGCCTCCAAGGGCACCCACCAGCGGCATCGGTTTCAATTGACCTATAACAACAAGGGTAAGGCAGCGGGTTTTCCCGAAGCGGTATTTACCAAGTCACTACCAACCTTGGTCACCAGAATGATAGGCGGATACAATGGCACGGCGCGGGCCGAGGGGCGGTTTTATGTGAAGCTCCGGCCGGAATTGGATATTGAGGCACCAGTCGGCTATCACGCAGCGTTCAATCGGCAATCACTGGCCTGCGTAAACGTGCTTGAAGATATCGTAGCGACGAAGAACTCCAAGTTTTGCGATTTCCGCACCCATGTAAACCGGGAAATGGCCGAGGATATGATTGACCTGTTGGCACGTCTGCACGGACACCTTTACGAAGACCCGAGGCTTGACCGTGAATTTCGCTGGGTTGCCAATTTTGCCGATTGGTTCCGCATCGGCGCCGGTAAGATGAAGACCGAACATTACACCCAGCAGGCGGT
>CAUZBE010000349.1:0-4029 GCA_963577885.1 Alphaproteobacteria bacterium | reverse complement strand
GGTCAGTTTGGCGAAAAAGCCCTCGACCGCGTTCAACCACGAGCTTGATGTGGGAGTGAAGTGCAGCGTCCAACGTGGATGGCGTCGCAGCCAGGCCTGAATCTTGTCTTTCTTGTGGGTCGCGTAGTTATCGACAATGGCATGGATTTCCTTGTCTTTGGCAACGGTGCGTTCGATCTGGTTAAGGAAGCGAATGAATTCCTGGTGGCGGTGGTGCTGCATGTTCTGGCCAATCACCGTTCCATCCAGCACATTCAGGGCCGCGAACAAGGTGGTTGTGCCATTGCGTTTGTAGTCATGGGTCATCGTCGCGCCGCGTCCCTTCTTCAGCGGCAATCCTGGTTGGGTGCGGTCGAGGGCCTGTATTTGCGACTTCTCATCAATCGACAGCACCACCGCATGGGCTGGCGGAGACACATAAAGACCAACGATATCATGCAGTTTCTCCACAAACAGAGGGTCGTTGGACAATTTGAACTGCCGGAAGCGATGGGGGACGAGGCCATGGGCTTTCCAGATCATCTGCACCGTCGAGGCCGCGACACCCACCACCCCGGCCATCGCCCGCAAGGTCCAATGGGTCGCTTCATGGGGCGGTGGCTTGAGGGTCAGGGCAACAATGTCCCGTACGCGGACCTCCTCAATCGGCGCGATTCCCGGCGGCCGGGTCTTGTCACGCAAAAGACCATCAATACCCGCCTCCATAAAGCGTTCCTGCCAGCGCCAGACACAAGTCTTCGACTTGCCGGTCGCCCGCATGATCGCATGAGTGCCAGGCCCGGCTGTCGACAACATGACAATCCTTGAACGCCAGACATGCTTTTGAGGTGATTTCGGATCTTTGATAATCCGTTCAAGCCGCTTTTGATCGGTCTCGGAAACCGTGAATGATATTCCTGTACGCATGGGCAACAGTCGCACATGTTCATTCTACAGGGAATCCAAAATCGGACTCTTTAGTTCCGATCAATCCACTAGCGTATTAACATCATTGCGCTAAGCGAAAGTCTGCGACGGAAGGAACAGCTATGGTACCCTTATCGACCATAATTATTCTAGCGGCCATGTTGTTGTTGATCTGGCGTGGATTATTGGAAGTAGATATACTCGCTATCGTGGTTTCTGACCTTGCTAATACTGGGTATCGCCAATCTAAATGGCCGTTTCGTCGAAGGGGTCGGCGCCTTTTTGGCATTATCCATGCCTCGATCGCGATTGCCCGGCACTTGGCGCAAACCGATCTGCGCCGGTGCGAGCGGAGGCCGGTCTTGGATGATAATGTCAAAGTAAATATCTGACGAGGAGGAAACCCTATGGCGGTTATTCGAAATATCACTAAGCAAAAACTGGCAGCGGACGAGCTAACCCTGGGCATGGGGGTGCGCCTAGCGCGCGGCGTCGAAATTGCCAAGGTCGCCAAAGTCTGCGGTTACGATTGGCTGTTTATCGATATGGAACATAGCCCGCTTTCACTTGAGACCGTGGCGGATATTAGCCTTGCCGGACTGGATGCGGGTTGTACGCCGATCGTGCGCGCCTCATCCCACCTGCATCATCACGCCAGCCGGCCTTTGGATGCGGGCGCCCAGGGGATTGTCGTACCCCACGTAAATTCGGCCGAGGAAGCCCGCCGCGTGGTGGATCAATGCCGCTATCCCCCCGTCGGGCATCGCTCTCTGGCGGGTGGTGCAGCGATCCTGGAATACGACAACCTGCCCATGGTGGAAGCCACCCGCATGATCAACGACAATATATTGGTGGTGGTAATGTTGGAAAGCCCGGAAGCCATCGCTAATGCAGATGAAATTGCGGCCGTCGAAGGCGTGGATGTGTTGTTGATTGGCACCAATGATCTTTGCGCAGAAATGGGGGTCCCGGGCCAATACGAGCATGGGGATGTGGTAGCGGCCTATGACGCAACCATCGCTGCCTGCCGTAACAATGGCAAGCATGCCGGCATGGGCGGAATTTACGACGGTCTGGCGGAAAAATATATCCGCATGGGCGTGCGCATGGTTTTGGGGGGCAGCGATTTATCTTATTTGATGACGGCGGCACGGCAACGGGCAGGCGCTCTGCACGGCATCAAGTTATAGGGGAAACCGGTATCATGACGCCCATGATTGCCTTCCTGCTGGCTTGGCTGCTTTCGTCCCTGACTGTGGTCGCCACTCTGTATTTAGCAAAAAGCGTGCGTTGGCGGGGGTTTGCCCGCCTGGGCAGTTTTCATTGGCCGGGCCTGATCGTCATATCTTTGATTATTGGCGCTCTGCCGGCCTTTATTTATGACTATCAATCGTCCCGCGCGGTTCCCGTGCCCGATGGTGTTGCCGAGCGGCCGGATCTTCCCGGTCCGGCAAAGAAATAACTCAGGCCCGGCGGGCGTTAGCCGGCATCACTGCCCAGGCCTCGACGGTCCACCGCCATGGCCTTGATCAAGGCATGCACCTTGCGGCCCGGCACGATGCCTAATTCCCTTTGCGAACGTTTGGTAATGCGGGCCCAAAGCGGGCTGCCGATATCTACCAGCACATCGACCTGGGGTCCGTCATCCTCGCCAACCTCTATCACCTGGCCGGCAAAGACGTTCAGGACACTGATCCCTTTCGGCGGCGTTAGCGCCAAGCTGACATCGCGGGCTCGCACGCGGATGCGCAATGGCGTGCCAATCGTAAGGTCCAGTTGCGGCAGCCATAAATCGCCGCCCTGGAAGGAGAGCCGGGTCAGGGCATCCCGTTGGTCCTGGGCCGTTACCCGCGTTGTTAGGACCGCGCCGGCGTCCCAGCGCCCGGTCAAGGGGCGCAAATCTAGGCGGGCGGTGATTTCGTCCACCGGTCCTTGGGCGACAATGCCGCCATTATCCATGACGATCAGTTGATCCGCCAGGCGCACGATCTCGTCCATGTTGTGGGAAACATAAACGATGGAAATTTCGAATTGCCGCCGTAGCTTCTCGATAAAGGGCAGAATTTCAGACCGGCGTGGCGCGTCAAGATTGGCCAGGGGTTCATCCATTAACAACAGCCGTGGCGCCGCCAGCAAGGCGCGGCCGATGGCGACCCGTTGGCGTTCACCGCCTGATAGAGATTTGGGCCGCCGGGTCAATAGGGGCGCCAGGGCCAGCAGGTCAACCACGGCGTCAAAATCAACCAGCGCGCGGCTCTTGGTCGCCAGGCGCCGGCCGTAGGACAGGTTGCTTGCGACGGTGAAGTGCGGAAATAACCGGCTCTCTTGAAAGACATAGCCCAGGCGGCGGTGTTCCGGAGGCAGGTCGATACCCTGTCGGCTATCGAACAGGACATTGCCCTGCACCACGATACGCCCGCTGTCGGGCCGCAGTAGGCCGGCGAGCATATTAACCAGCGATGTCTTACCGGCGCCCGACGGGCCGAACAGGGCGGTCACCCCAGACCCTGCCTGGAATGCAGCCTTAATGTTAAAGCCACCGACCTGGGCGGTTAGATCCAGTTCCAACATCCCTATAACCCGATCCGCCTGGATACTTGCCGGGCTAGATATTGCGAAGCCACCAAGGCAAGGATGGCCAGGGCGACCGAGATCAGGGCCAGGCGGGTGGCGCCGGCTTCGCCACCGGGAATCTGCAGGGCCGTATACAGGGCCAGGGGCAGGGTACGGGTTTCACCCGGCACGTTCGCCGCAAAGGTGATGGTGGCGCCGAATTCGCCTAGGCAGCGGACAAAGGCCAATAACAATCCGGTCAGGATGCCCGGCGTGGTCAAGGGCAGGGTGACGGTCAGAAAGACCCGCAGAGGCCTGGCGCCCAGAGTTTGCGCCGCTGTTTCCAGGCGCCGGTCTACTGCTTCCATGGAGAGGCGAACCGCGCGCACCAATAATGGGAAGGCCATCACCGCCGCCGCCAAGGCCGCTCCCCGCCAAGAAAATACCAGACTGAGGCCGAACCAATCATGCAACCAGGCACCGCCCGGGCCATTGCGCCCGAACAGCACCAAAAGTAAATAACCCAAGGCGACGGGGGGCAATACCAGGGGCAGGTGCACTAGGCCATCC
>CAUZBE010000348.1:0-4044 GCA_963577885.1 Alphaproteobacteria bacterium | reverse complement strand
CGTGTGTAGCATGCCCAGCGCGCAAAAGGCCCCGGCCTGGCGCGGGATATAGGCCTGCCGGCAGCCCAGGGCGCGGGCCACCGTGGCCCCGTGCATGGGCCCGGCGCCGCCTGCCGCAACCATGGTAAAACGTTGCGGGTTATGGCCGCGCTGGATCGAAATATGTTCCACCGCATGCAACAGGTTCTGTTCCAGCAGGCGGATGATCCCCGCCGCCGCCTCTTCCACCCCAATGCCCAGGGGTGCCGCGATCCTATCCAGAATGGCCTGGCGGGCCAAATTGTCGTCCAGGGTGACGCTGCCGTCCGCATAGGAGCCAGGCCGCAGGCGGCCTAAAACCATATAGGCATCGGTCACGGTGGGTTCCTCCCCGCCCAAGCCATAACAGGCCGGGCCGGGCACCGCACCCGCACCCTGTGGCCCCACATGCAGCAGGCCGGCCTCGTCCACCCTGGCAATGGTGCCGCCACCCGCGCCGACCGTGTGAATTTCCACCGATGGCGTCGCCAGGTGATAGCCGTCGATAATCAATTCGTCCGTAACCGCGACCTGACCCTCGCCCATCAGCATGACATCGCAACTAGTGCCGCCGATTTCCATGGCGATCAGATTGTTGGAGCCGGCGGCCTGGCTGTACAGGCCCAGGGCCCCGACACCCGCCGCTGGCCCCGACAGCACTAGATTAACAGGCCGTTCCGAGACCTGTTCTACGGATACCGCGCCGCCGTTGCTTTGCAGCAGCAGGATCGGACGGGCCAGGCCGTGTGCGTGCAAATGGCTGTCCAGATCCCGCAGATAACCTACGACTTTCGGGGCGATATAGGCATTTACCACGGCAGTGGAGGTGCGCTCGTACTCCCCCATGATCGGGGCGATGCGGCTGGAGAGCGAAATCCAGGGGTAGGTACCGGATCGTCCAAGATGGTTCGCAACGACCTCTTCATGGGCTGGATTGCCATAGCTGTTAAGTAGCGCGACAGCGATGGCCTCGACGCCTTCCCCGGCAAAGATCGCCGTCGCCGCATCGACATCTTTCAGCGCCACGGCCGCCAGTTCCCCGCCATCCTTGTCCAGACGGCCGCCGACGGGCTGGCGCAGGTAACGGGGCACCAGCACGTCGGGAAATGGTGCGCGGTGGTCCCATTGGTTCTCGCGTATGCCCCGGCGCACTTCCAGGCTGTCGCGAAAGCCCATGGTGGTCAACAGGCCGACCTTAGCGCCCTTTTTCTCCAGGATGGTGTTGGTCGCCACGGTGGAGCCGTGGAAAAACAAGGCGCAATCGGCCAGCAGGTCGGACAAAGTCATATCGAAACTATCGACGGCGCGCTGCAATACCGCCAAGACGCCCTGGCTGGGATCGGCGGGTACGGACGGCGCCTTGAAGACCCACAGGTCGCCGGTCTGATCCCGCAGCACCATATCGGTGAAAGTGCCGCCCACGTCGACGCCGACGCGCCAGGGCGGAGACGGCCGTGCTGCCGTTTGGGTCATCAATCGCTACCTCTTCCTGCCAATATTCTTACCATCTTGGCGCCTTGTCCTGGATGGAAACATGGGCGGCGACGACCTTCCAACCCAGATCGGGAAATTTCACCCAGGTCTGGGATTGCCGGCCCACTTCGTCCTGATCACGGACCTTGAATTCTAGGTTTACCGTGGCGAAGGTATCGCCCAGCGTTAGGATCTCCAGCCGCCGCCGAACCTCCTTGATGCCGGGGCCCGGCGCGCGCGCGACCCGGTGGCGGTGAATGTCGTCGAAACCATAGCCGTTTTCATGCATGGCATAGCGGATGGTGTGGGGGTTGTTCCAAAAGGTGTTATCCAGCACGTCCACATCTTTTTCGATCAAGGCCTGTTCGTAGGCCTCGAACAGCGCCGTGACTTCGGCCACAACTACTGGGTCATTTACTGCCAGGGTGCTCATAGGGCGTCCTCCATTGCTTTTGCCAGCGCTACCAGTTGGCCGTCCATGTCCCAGCGGCCGATGATCGACAAGCCAATGGGCAAACCGTCAATCTTTGCGCCAGGAATGGAGACCTGGGGTACGCCGGTCAGGCCGCCGTGGCTGCACAGACAGGCGATCTGCAGGCGTAGGGGATCGGTCTGGCTGATCGGCAGGCCTTTCAGAGGTGCTGGGAAAGGCGTGGTCGGCAGACAAAGAACAGTGTTCGGCGGCAATAGATAATCCAGCCGGGCGCGGGCCTCCTGGCGCATCATCTGGGCCCATTCCCGCTCCGCCTGGGGAATGGTTGCGGCGGCTGCTAGGCCGCGGGCGACGCTGTAGGCCATGGCCGGGTTGGCTGTATTCAGCCAATCCTTGAAGGTCAGCCAGCCTTCATAAGGTTGCAAGGTGCGTTGCGCCTTGGCCCAAGTGCTGAGGCCGGGCGGCGCCATGACCTCCTCGTCAACCGTGCCGATCCGTTCGCTCAGGTGTTCAATCATCGGCCGCAGGGCGGTGCGGATCTTGCGCCCGGCGAAGCCAAAGGCATCCACCGCGACGATCAAGTGCGCCGGCATCTCGTCCGCTATGACTTCATCCAAAAGCACGGCGGAGGCCTTGGCGAAGGTCGCCCCGTCGCGGGCGAACCAGCCGGTCGTGTCGGAACTGGGGGCCTGGGACATCATGCCGGTCAGATCCAGGCGGCCTTGGGTGGGGCGGATGCCGTACAGGCCGCAAAAGCTAGCCGGCACCCGGACGGAGCCGCCCGTGTCCGTGCCCAGTGCGATATCGCACATCCCGGCGGCCACGGCTGCGGCCGAGCCGGCGGAGGAGCCGCCGGGCACCCGGTCCGGCGCAGCGCTGTTTACCGGCGTGCCATGAAAGACGTTTTCGCCCAGGATGCCTAACGAGACTTCATCGGTAATGGTTTTGCCCACTAGGCTGGCGCCACCAACCAGCAGGGCCTGCACGGCCCAGGCGTGGCGTTCGGCGGGCCGTTGGTTGCCGGGCCAGTCTGGGTTACCGCCCCCCGTGGGATGGCCCGCCACGTCGAACAGATCCTTGGCCATGAACGTCAGTCCCGACAAAGGGCCCCCCGCCGCGCCATCGATATGCACTGACGTACCCGGCACCAGGGCGCCTACCGTATCCCGCATGGTCTACGCCCCGCCGGTGAGAAGCGCCTGCACCGCATTGCGCAGATAGGCCTCATCGTCCGTATTATCGGTTGGGTTGCCGGCCCGGTGACCCCAAATGGATTCGATAGGCCGGAATACGGCGTTGGGCATTTGGATAGATTCGGCCGCGCTGTCCTCCGGCGTAAAATAAAGATCGGTGCGAGAGGGCATGATTATGGCGCGGGCCTTGATGGCGCCTAGGGCGGCGGCCAAATCGCCCTGATAGATCTCGTTATCGCTAATATCGGATTGATACCAGGTGGCCAGCATGGACAGCAGATCATCGCCATCCCGGCGCAGGAAGTTCGCCTCCCAAACCCGTACCAGATAATCCTCCAACGAAGCAAAGCCCAGCTCCAGGTGCTTGCCCTCCCGATAGAAGGCCTGGGACATGGCCCAGCCGGCATAGAGCCGGCCCATGGCGCGCAGGCCGCGCACCGGGCGCGCGGTAAAGCCTCCGTTCTGCCAGGCCGGGTCCGCCGTCAGGGTGGCGCGGATGCCTTCCAGGAAGACCTTATTGTGGGGCGAGGTGCGGGCTGAGCCGCAGACGGCGCAGATGTTATCTACCTGATCGGGGAAGATGGCGGCCCAATGCAGGGCCTGCTGAGCGCCCATGGACCAGCCGTAGACCAGGGCCAGGCGCTCCACTCCGAACACCTCGGCCAGCAAGCGGCGCTGGGCCTGTACGTTGTCCCAATGGCTGAAGGTGGGAAAGCGGCCCATGCCGTAGGGTTCGGCGATGTTGCTGGGCGACGATGACAGGCCGTTGCCGAACATATTAGGGATGACTATAAAATATCTCTCCGGGTCCAGGATCCCGTCCGGTCGGATCAGCCATTCGGTATCCATATGCTGGGCGCCGTACGAGGTCGGATACAGCACAACGTTGGACTTGTCCGCCGCCAGTTTGCCATAGGCTTGATAGGT
>CAUZBE010000347.1:0-4057 GCA_963577885.1 Alphaproteobacteria bacterium | reverse complement strand
CCCCAATCTGACCATCCAAACCGGCGCCACCGTCAGCCGCATTCTGTTGGACGGGACACGGGCTAGCGCCGTGGAATATGACAATGGAGCGGGCAGGAGTGTTTCCGTGCAGGTTGGCCGGGAAGTGATCTTGTCCGCTTCCGCCATCGGTTCGCCGCAAATTCTGCTGCAATCGGGCATCGGCGACAGCGCCGCGCTGAAGGCCGTGGGCGTGACGCCGACCCATCATCTGCCCGGTGTTGGCCGGAACCTGCATGATCATATTTTTGTTCATGTGCAGCCGCGCCTAAAGCCGTCCTATCCGACCCTGAACCAACTGCTCAGCAACAAGCCGCGCATGGGGTTTGAATTACTGCGTTATGGCCTGACCCGCACCGGTGCCTTCGGGCTGACCAGTTGCGAAGTTTGCGGCTTTTTGGATTCGGAAGAAAAAGGCGCTAGACCCGATATCCAAATCACCTACCGCCCGTTTAGTTTTGATTATTCGGCCGCAGGCGGCTTTGTGTTCCACCCCTTTCCGGGCGGCACGGCGTCTATCTGTTACACCCGGCCCAAGAGCCGCGGTGATGTCTCCCTGGTGCGGGATAACGGCGGCCTGCGCGCGGCAATCCAGCCCAATTATCTGGATCGGGACGAGGATCTCCAGGGCATGCTGCGGGGCGTGAAAATACTACGCAAGATTATCAATACCCCGCCGTTTTCCGGTTATTTGGAAGGCGAGCATGGCGCGGGCGCTACTGCCGGGACCGATGAAGAGATCATCAACCATATCCGCAATAACGCCGCCACGATTTATCATCCCGTCGGCACCTGCAAAATGGGCAATGACAAAATGAGTGTGGTCGACGACCGTTTGCGGGTACGTGGTCTGTCAGGGTTGCGCATCGCTGATGCCTCGATCATGCCGCTGATTACGTCGGGCAACACCAATGCGCCGTCCATCATGATCGGCGAAAAATGCGCCGATATGATCCTTAGCGAACGCAACCGATAACGTGTAAATCAGGCGGTATTAAAGCCCTTGACCACGGCGGCCCATCTCTCCACCGGCTCATCATTGGGAATAGGATAGTAGGTGGCGATGCGCTGTACCAGGCCATCGTAGCGTTGCCGCAGCAGAGGGCCGAGTTGTCCGTAATCGGCTGATATTGTCACCTCGGCCAGCAGTTTGTCGGGTACCATTGCCGCCATCTTATCAATCTCCCCGGCGCGCATGGTCTGGCTCAACTGTTTGCCCAAATCCTCCATGCCGTGGTGTCGCAGCAGGGCGCGATAGCTGGGCGTCGAGGCATAGAAGGCGATCTGTTCACGAATTTGTTTCTCCGACGCGCTGCGCTCGGCCGGGGTTTCCCCCAACACGGCGAAGACCGAGGCATGCAGATCCAGATCGTCTACGGATTTGCCCGCCATCCGCGCGCCTTCGTCCACGGCCGGGCGCACGATATCTCGTAAATAGGTGATGGAATGCATGGGGTGAACATGGAAGCCATCGGCGACTTCGCCCGCTACCCGGCACATGCGCGGATTGACGCCGGCGACATAGATCGGAATATGAGACTGATCGATGGGTCCCGGGTTAAAGGCCGCGTTGGTCAATATAAAGCGATAGAACGGGCCCTCGTAGGCGGGCTTGGTGCCGTTCTGGAAATTGTCAAAGATGGCGCGCAGGCAACGGATATAATCGGTCAGGCGGGCCGCGGGATGCTCGAACGGCATATCATAGCGCCGCTCAACATGCGCCCGTACCTGGGTGCCAAGGCCAAGATGAAAACGCCCACCGCTGGCCTGTTGCAGGTCCCAGGCTGCCTGTGCCATGGCAAAGGGGCTGCGGCCAAAGGCGACGGCGATATTTGTACCGATTTGCAGTTTCTCCGTGGACATGGCCGCCGCCATGAGGGGCAGAAAGGGATCGTGACCGGCCTCAAAACTCCAGACCGCATCGAAGCCCATGGCCTCCATGCGGCGGGCCATTCCCGCTGCCAAGTGGGGGTAAAGGCCGCCCAGTTGTGCATCAATTTTCATAGGTTTCCGCTCCTTCAGATGGCCCCGTCCTGGCGCAACGACGCAATCGCGGCGGCGTCATAGCCCAGTTCGCCCAATATTTCGTCCGTATGCTGGCCCAAAAGCGGGGCGGGGGTCTCGCCGCTTGGATTGCCATCGGAGGCGTGAAAGCCCGCACCGGGCACGGTAATGTTACCATCCATGCCGGGCGGGGCCGGCATGGTCATCAACACGCGGCGGTGTTCCAGTTGGGGAAAATTTACCAGTTCAGGCACGCTATGGACCGGCGCGACCGGAATGCCCTCTTCGCCCAGGCGTTCCATCCAGACCGCCGTGGGCGCCGTCGCGAAGATGGCGCCGATTGTCGCATAGACTTCATCGCTGTGCTCAACCCGGCCCTGATCAGTGGCAAAGCGCGGATCGTCCACCAAGTCCGGCCGGCCGAAAGCCGTGCACATTTTCGCCGTCATGCTGTTGGTAATGACGGTCATCTGTATAAATCCATCCTTGGTAGCCCAGGTATCGGCGCTGCCCTGATAGGTGGGGGAGGCGTTGCCAAGGCGCTCGGGTACGATGCCGCCGACCAGATAGTTCGAGATCACAGGGTTTAACATGGTCATGGCGCTATCCAGCATGGAGACGTCCAGGAGTTGCCCTTCACCGGTGACGGAGCGGCGAAACAGGGCGGAGGCAATAGCATACGCGGCGGTGATGCCGGTGGAAATATCAACCGGCATATAGCCCACCCGCAAGGGCCCGGAGTCTTTGGTCCCGGTTACGCTCATCATGCCAGAGGCGGCTTGGATGGCGCCATCATAGGCGCCTTTGCCCGCCATGGGACCCTGCTGGCCATAGCCCGAGATAGAGCAATAGATGATGTCGGGCTTGATGGCGCGCACCGCGTCATAGCTATAGCCGAGGCGATCAAGCACCCCGGCCTTGAAGTTTTGCACCACCACGTCGGCGCCCTGGAACAAACGGTGCAAAATATCCCCGGCCTTCGGGTGTTTGAGATCAATCGTGATAGCGCGCTTGTTGGAATTAATGCCTAGGAAAGCTGGCGACATTTTCAACGCCGCTTGGGCTTCATTCGCCATCATGGTGCGCATCTGGTCGCCTTGGCCGGGCTGTTCGATTTTAATCACATTGGCCCCCAACAAGGCCAACTGACCCGCCGCGAAGGGTCCGGCCAGAACTTGGCTGAAATCGATGACGCGGATACCTTCGAACGCTTTCGTCATTCCTGCACTCCCGATAAGGAATTTGTGGCAATATCTCATAAGGGATGAGGCAACGCACGGCAATGGGGCGACTAAGGCGAATTCCGATATAGCGGCTAGGCTGGCTGAACTTGGCCTGGACAGCTACACCCGGTTCTTTGCGGACAATCGCGTCGATTTTGATGTCTTGCCAAATCTGGGTGAAGCCGACACTTTGGCGCAGGTCCATGCGCAGGGCAGCAAACTTGGTCTGACCCCCTCGACAAATCCACGCTAAGGCGGTTACATCCGGGATGCTTATAGACCGTTTCGTTAATATTTTAGTAGGAGAATAAGTGGTGAAAGACACATTACAGCTAGGCCTGAAAATCACGCGCCGCTACGACGTGGACAAGGACAAGACGATTGATTTTATGGGTGATGATTTGCGGGTCTACGCGACGCCCATGATGGTGATGGATGTAGAGAGGACCTGTCTGGCGCTGATGGCCGAACATGCTGATGAGGGTGAAAGCTCTGTCGGCGCGCGGGTAGAGATCGACCATATGGGTCCGACTTTGATGAATATGTGGGTTGAAGTGCGGGCCGAGGTGATTGAGATTAAGGGCCCAAAGGTGGTCTTCGATGTTGAGGTTCACGACGCCCTGGATCAGGTCGGCAAGGCACGGCATATCCGCTTCATGATTGATAAGATGGGGCAAAAGGGACGTCTGGAGAAAAAGGCTGCCAGGGCCAAGGAAGCCGGCGCGCTATAAGCAACCATGATTAACGCGGGATTTACTAGCTCGCTTGCCGGAACGATTTGCCGACACCGCGGCGCGTGGTAATTTAGAGCC
>CAUZBE010000346.1:0-4072 GCA_963577885.1 Alphaproteobacteria bacterium | reverse complement strand
ACGGCGGGGTCGGTAAGGTCACAGTAGCATCGAGCATCGAGGCGGCCAGCGGGGAAGATTGGCATATTTCCGGTGGCTGGTACCGTGATGATTACGTCCTGCGCTATCGGCCCACCGGGCACGCTGATGGTTTTATCCGCGCCTGGCTGGATCTGACGGGAGCATCGGGTCAGCGGCTAGCGGAAAGGCGCCAGGTTTTCGAGGGCCTGATTGCGGGCAAGGCGCCGGGGTTGTGCGGTAAGTGTCATTCCGTGGATCAACAGGTGGATGGCCGCCAAAAGGTCAACTGGCTAGCGTACAAGCCAGAGGACGGCTTAAAAAAACCCGTGCGCTTTTCCCACGCTGCCCATTTCAGCCTGGTGGATAAGCGGGGCTGCATGACTTGTCACAAACGGGACCCTGAGGCCGACTATGCCCGCGGTTTTAAGGACCGGGACCCCGCCACCTTCAACGCGAATTTCGCACCCCTACCCAGGGCGGTGTGCGCCGAATGCCATAACGCCGCCAAGGCCGGGGACAGCTGTCTAACCTGCCATAACTACCACCTTGGGGTTTACCAACCTGTGGTGGCCCATACCGAGGGCATGTTTAAATAGGCGCAGATAAACGCTGAGTGATCTGGTGCCAGAGAAAGATAGTCTATCAACAGGCGTTTTTAGTCGTCCGCTACGCAATGGCGCTGACAATTTTGCGCCCGATTTATAGCCGCAAGCTGAAATCGTTTTTCTTCTGAACACCTGAATTCGCGAACAATTCGGCTGGATATATCGTCTGGGGTGCCGGTCTCCGTATAGGCCTTGTCTTGTCAGGTAGAGACCTTGCAGTCAGCCCCAATCACTGTCTGCATCCGGGCGAAGGCGCACCGCCCGTATTGCTTTAAAAGTTAATTTTGGTTCTGTGATGGTGATCCACCACCAGGAAAAAATTTTCGTTCAGCGCTTTGGCGTTGGCAATTTGCGCCCGTACCAAACCTGTGAATTAGTCGTGATAGAGATTGTTCTCGGCCCCGGTGTTGGCAATGGTATAGGGTAAAATTTTGGCGTTGGATACGCCTGCCACCTTTGGCGAGGCGGTTTGCCGTCTCGGTAAAAAAAGGTATATGAGAATGGTTTGCCGTCGCCGGAAAATGTTTCCGCTTTTACGTCCATGACTAGTAAATTATCGATAATTTCGGCCATCGTCTCCTTAGGAATATAGTCCCGCATTACCATTTCCTCGCCACGAGAGACATCGTCCGTGCGGTAGGTGCAAAGGTAACTATTATGAATGCAAACGTTAGTTTGTTTGATACACAAATGCACCGGTGCCGGGACATCACCGGAACGCATGGCGTCTATGCCATCATGACAGTGCGGCGCTTTTAGCGAAGAATAGATGGCGTCTTGCATGCTTGGTCCACAATATGACGAGCCTGATATATTAGATTTTTGTGGTTGCCAATTTTTTAAGATCGCCCGCTTTGCGACCCACCGCTCTAAGAAGCGCGCGCGTCTATTAATTCCACTCGCGCCAGGACTTGTTCGGCGCGCCGAATAATCGGCTCGTCGATCATTTTGCCCTCATATTCGACGGAGCCGCGCCCCTCGGCCTTGGCCGTACCATAGGCCGCGATAATGGCCCGGGATTGCCCCACGGCCTCCTCGCTGGGCGTGAATTCCTCGTTCAGAATATCCACCTGCAGGGGGTGTATACAGGCGGAGCCTAAAAACCCCAAGCGTGCGGCTTGCTGGATACGAGCGCGGAACTTGTCTCGATCCCGGTACTCGGCCACGCTGCCGATAAAGCCCAGGGGTAAGATACCCGCTGCACGCGCCGCGAACATGATGTGCAAGGTTGGCTGAAACAGGCCTTCGCCCTCGGGCAGCATGCCTGCGGAAAGAGCAAAATCCTCGGAACCCAAATTCATCGCCACCACCCGGTCATTTGCCATCGCGATTTCGGTGGCGTTGAAATAGGCGGCCGTGGTTTCGATCATGGCAAAATTTTTTGTGTGGCCGTTTTCAAGGCGACGTTCCCCCTCAACCTCGTCCAATATTTCTACGATTGCCTGGATATGGGCTGCATCGGATACCTTAGGTACCATCAAGGCGCAAATATTGGCATCGACCGATGCTTCTATATCGCGAACTGACATACGCCAGGGCCGATTGATGCGGACCAGAACATCGGCGCCCGTACGCCCCACCCTGGCGGCGGCTTCGCGCACCATACTTCGGGAGTCCGCTTTTTCTGATACGGGGATACTGTCTTCCAGATCAAGAATATAGGCATCGGCACCGCGCGTGGGCGCGCTTTCAACGAATTTCTTCACATTGGTGGGGACGAACAACATGGACCGCCATAGTGGTAGCTGTTTTCGAGAGATGATCGCCATCAAATCACCTCCTCTTTCGCCAATGCGGCGATGTCACTAAGGCTCAACCCGAGGGCACCGAAAATTTCTGCATTGTGCTGGCCCAATTCCGGTGCCGGGTGGCGGATTTGTCCCGGCGTTTCGGATAAATGCGCGGCAACGTTGTGCATGGGCAGCTCGCCCATCTCCGCATCAGGAAAACGTAGCATGACCTCCCGCTCGCGGACCATCTCATCCGCCAGCATCCCGGCCGTGTCATGCACCGGCCCCACGGTGACGCCCGCGGCCTGGAATATTTCCAGCAATTCCGCCTGATCGTGTTGCGCCATGAAAGCACCGACAATGGGGTCTAAAATATCGTTGTTTTGGACCCGCCCAGCATTGGTCTTAAAACGCGGATCGTCGATCAGATCCGCCCGCCCCATGGTCTTGAACAACCTCTCGGCCATGGATTGCATGGAGGCGGAGAGCGCTACGTAGCGGCCATCCTTGCAGCGGTACGTATTGCGCGGCGCCGTAGTGGTCGAGCGGCTGCCGGAGCGGACCGACGATTGCCCGGTCAATTGATACGCCGCCGCCTGGGGACCGAGGATCGCTAGCATGGGATCGAACAGAGGCAGGTCGATAACCTGGCCCTTACCACCGTTAACTTCGCATTCCCGCAACGCTACCAGGGTGGCCATACCGCCATACATGCCCGTAACCATGTCAGCCAGGGCCAGGGGGGGCAGTACCGGCGGGCGGTCGGGAAAACCGTTCATGGCGGCGAAACCGCTGCGCGCCTCGACCAGGCTGCCGAAACCCGGCTGGTCACGGTCCGGTCCGGTCTGCCCCCAGCCCGAAATGCGGACCATGACTAGGGCCGGATTGCGGCTGGCCAGAACGTCGGGGCCCAGGTCCCATGTCTCCAGGGTGCCGGGCAAGAAATTTTCGACCAGCACCTGGGCGCCTTCAACCAGCCGCAATAGCAAATCCCGTCCCGCCGCGCTGCGCGGGTTTAGGGTGATGCTTTTTTTGTTGCGGGCATAAACCTTCCAATGGATGGAGACGCCTTCCACCCGCCAGTTACGCAAATCGTCACCCTGGCCAGGGCGCTCGACCTTGATCACCTCGGCGCCGTAGTCGGCCAGCACATGGGTCAGCGCGTTGCCGGCAACGAGGCGTGAGAGGTCCAGAACCCGCACCCCGTCTAGGGGCGCGGGCGCATCCGGGCGATAATCCCGTTTATGTAGGTTGTCCATGGATATGCTGCGCGGCGCCTACCGGCCTTTCCAATCTGGCGGGCGCTTTTCTGCAAATGCCAAGGGTCCCTCGATGAAGTCCAGGCTGTTTTGCATGTCCGTCACCGATTGGTAATCGGCGGCGATGGCTTCGTCGGCGGAGGAATATTGCTGGCCACGCAAGACCACGTCCTTCGAGGTGCGGATCGACATTGGCGAGCATTCCATAATCAATTCCGCCCAGCGCCGCGCTCCTTCCAGAGCGCCGCCTTCGGGCACCACTTCCGTGACGAAGCCCAGTTTATAGCCTTCCTCGGCCATCACCCGCCGCCCTGTTAAAATCATGCCCATGGCTTGTTTCATGGGGATCTGTCTGGATAGGCGGTGCAGACCGCCCGCTAGGGCGGCGAGGCCGACGCGGGGCTCCGGCAAGGCAAAGAAAGCGTTCTCGGCCGCGATGATTATGTCGCAGGCCAAAGCAACTTCAAAGCCACCGCCC
>CAUZBE010000345.1:0-4075 GCA_963577885.1 Alphaproteobacteria bacterium | reverse complement strand
TAGCCAAGGTTACCTTGGACCACGTCCGTGGCCTGAACCTGGGCGCGCTGACCATGCAGCGCCAGGTTGGCATGATGGCGATGTTGAAACATATGCAGAAACTAAGCCAGCGAGCCGATCTGTCGGCAGCGGCGGATTCAAATTAAGGGAACAGATATGTCGGATATGGATTTCCACGGCGGGGGCGACCCGTTCGGCCATTTGAATGGACCGGAATTAGACGAGGACGGCAAGGCACGCGCCGGCGACCCGATAGCCGAGGGCATTGCCGTGGCCCCGGAATCCGCCGTAATAGATGCCATGCGGGAAGTCTACGATCCGGAAATTCCCGTCAACATCTTTGAATTGGGTCTAATCTATCACTACAAGATTGAAACTACCGGCAATGTTGATATTAAGATGACCTTGACCGCGCCGGGCTGTCCCGTCGCCGGCGTTCTGCCTGGCCATCTGGCCCGCACGGTTTCCGAGACCGAGGGCGTGGGCGAGGTAGTTGTTGAACTAGTCTGGGATCCGCCATGGGATATGTCCATGATGTCGGAAGCGGCCCGGGTCGAACTGGATATGTTTTAAGGTTATGGCAAGATTGCGCCGATTAGTTTGCGGCTAACTTGACGATTTTGCGGAACAAGGAAGTAGGTCATGGAAAAAGCAGCGGTACTTACGCTAACGGATGCAGCGGTCACGCAGGCCAAGACATTGATGGCGCGCAGTGACGGCGACGTCCTTGCCCTACGGGTCGGCGTCAAGACCGGTGGCTGTTCGGGGCTGATGTATGAAGTCGAATACGCCAAGGAAAAAAAGCGCTTCGAAGAAGTGATTGAGGCGGACGGCGTAAAGGTCTTCATCGATCCAACGGCGATCATGTTTCTAATTGGCTCTGAAATGGATTTCAAGGTCGATAAATTCCAATCTGCATTTGTCTTCACCAATCCGAATGAAGCGGACCGGTGCGGCTGCGGCGAGAGTTTCCGCGTCGCCTGAAGATTTCCACGGAAAGACCCACATAATTGGTCCGGATAAGAATTTTTCTAATGATCCGTATCTCTGGATAGCTATAACCGAGCAGACTTGATCTACCCGAGAGTGCTGTCCCGCCAGCCCATGCAATGGCAACTAATTCCATTGGCGATAGGCACGCACGCTTACTTTCCGTCGGCGTTGCTGCCGCCGTACTGGGGGTCAACGATGCGGCGCTACACTTGCGCATGCCACGGCAGGCTATCGCCACCCGGGTCAATGCGGACGATCCGATCTTTGTCCGTATCCCCTACGATTTGACCGACAATGTCCGCGCCAGCATGACCCCATCCGAGGTACTGGAAGACGACACCACAGAAAACCTAGACATACCGAGCCCCTCGCCGCGTCCTGAACCCGTGGCGCACTCGCCCCCCCAAAACATACGCCCAAAAACCAAACGCACTCCCTGTAGGAAGCCCGCATTACAGACCTGAAGCAGGTGCGCCCGGACGAGATCGCCAATTTGAAAGCCGCGATCGTTAAACTGGCGGACCGCCATGGCGCTGAAATTGACTGCATGAAAGAAAACCACCAGGCTGAGATGCAACGGCTTGCCGACCTGCATCACCACGACGCGAAGAACCTGCAGGAATAGGTCCAACGCACCGCCAAACTCGAGGCGGAGAGCAAGATCATGATAATCGACGTCATCTCCGCCCCGAGCGGCCGTTCATGGATAAAAATACTGCGCCTTTGGCCGTAGGCCACGGTATACTCAGCTAAATTACGGGGAAAGAGGCTCAGCTCATGGCGGATCTTGATGACATAAAGGAAGGCAAGAATTTCGGCCTTGACATACCGGCTCGGAACGAGCCGTTTTTCCTGAAAGGTTCCAATGCCCTGGATTGGGGCATGCAGAACCGCCTATCGCGGATATTCAATCCCAAATCAGGCCGTACGGTGATGTTGGCCTTCGATCACGGATATTTTCAAGGCCCGACCACGGGCATTGAACGCATGGACCTGGCGATCCCGCCGCTCATTCCCTATGCCGATGTTTTGATGTGCACCCGCGGCGCCTTGCGCAGCTGTATCTCTCCCACCACCAATAAACCCGTGGTATTGCGGTCCTCTGCCGGGCAAAGCATTCTGACGGAGCTGTCCAATGAACTGGTCGCGGTGGATATCGAGGACGCCATTCGCCTAAACGCCGCCGCCATCACGGCCCAAGTCTACATTGGCGCGGAGTTCGAGCATAAGTCTATTGCCAACGTGGTAAAACTGATCGACACGGGCAGCCGCTATGGCATACCCACCTTGGCCGTCACCGGGGTCGGGGCCGACATGGTGCGCGATGCCCGTTACTTCGGCCTGGCGACCCGCATCGCGGCCGAGATTGGCGCCCATTATGTGAAAAGCTATTTTATCGAAGACGGCTTCGAACGGGTGGTGGCGGGCTGTCCCGTGCCCATCGTCATCGCGGGCGGCAAGAAACTACCCGAGGGCGAGGCCTTGGACATGGCGTTCCGGGCCGTAGATCAGGGCGCGGCCGGCGTCGACATGGGCCGCAACATCTTCCAATCCGACAGCCCCGTGGCGATGATCCAGGCCGTCGGCGCCGTGGTCCACAACAACACAAGCGCGGCAGATGCCCTGCAGATGTATCAGGATTTAAAAAGCGATCTGGAGAATTGAGCCCATGGCAGACGTCGAGGCGAAGGAATGGCAGAAAACTGCCTGTATCCTGTGCGGCAGTAACTGCGGCGTGCTGGTGCAACTGGGCGGCCCTAATGGCCGGGAAATTATCCGGGTACGCGGCGATAAGGAACACCCGAGCAGCAAGGGTTATACCTGCAACAAGGCCCTACAATTAAATTACTACCAATCCGCCAGGGGTCGATTAACCACCCCCTTGCGCCGGCGCGGGGATGGCAGTTTTGAAGAGATCGGCTGGGATACCGCCATTTCTGAGATCGCCCAGCGTTTCATGTCCATTCGCGATGAATTTGGCGGGGACAAGATCCTGTATTACGGCGGCGGCGGGCAAGGCAATCATCTGGGCGGGGTTTATTCACCGCCAATCCGCCGGGCCCTTGGCAGCCGCTATCGTTCTAACGCCCTGGCGCAGGAAAAAACCGGCCTGTCCTGGGTATTCGACCGCATGGTGGGTGGTTTCTATCATGGCGATTTCGCACACTGTGAAACGGCCCTGCTGGTAGGCAAAAACCCCTGGCAGTCGAACGGCTTTCCCCGCGCCCGGGTCACCTTGCGGCAAATGGCCAAAGATCCAAAACGCAAGCTAATCGTCATCGACCCACGGGTGACAGAGACGGCGGAGCTGGCGGACATCCATCTCCGCGTCAGACCGGGGCGGGATGCCTGGCTGCTGTCGGCGATCCTGGCACAATTGGTGCAACAGGATTTGATCGACCACGACTGGCTAGCAGCACATGCCCAGGGCCAGGATGTGGTGATCGAGGTGCTGCGGGGAATCGTCGTGGCCGACTACGCAGAATTTGCCGGCATCCCCCTGACGCAGGTGGAAGAGGTAGCGCAAATTTTGGGTCGGACAAATAGCTTATCGGTGTTGGAAGACTTAGGGATCGAAATGGCGCCTAATTCCACCGTCAACAGCTATCACTGTATCCTGTTGTTCCTATTGACCGGTAATTTTGGCAAGGCCGGCGCGGTCAATCTACCGAGCCAATTGGTCAACCTATTCTCGCCAGACAAAATAAGTGCGACGCGCGACGAGCGGGGCCATGAAACTGGTTACAAGACCTCTCCCGTTACCCGGTCGCGGATTATCTCCGGCCTGGTCCCCTGCAACATGTTGCCGGATGAAATTCTGACTGATCACCCCGACCGTTTCCGCGGTATGCTGATTGAAAGCGCTAATCCGGTGCATTCGCTGGCTGACGCCAAGCGCATGCGCGAGGCCCTGGGGGCGCTGGATCTCCTGGTGGTGATTGACATCGCCATGACCGAGACTGCGAAATTGGCCGATTATGTGCTGCCGGCGTCCAGCCAGTATGAAAAAGCGGAAATGGCTTTTTTCAATTTCGAGTTTCCGGAAAATTGTGCCCATCTGCGCGGACCCTTAATGGCAGCC
>CAUZBE010000344.1:0-4082 GCA_963577885.1 Alphaproteobacteria bacterium | reverse complement strand
CTAGCTTCGATAAATATGCATAAAAATTGCGCAAACTCGATTATTTGCCTAATATTTATCCAAACCAAACGATGCCATAGGCGGCTCAATCACCTCTAAAAATAATCTTTCCTTTTGATTCCAACGCCTTATAAGAAGGCCTCTAAAACCGGCACGATTCTTGGATAACAAATAGGAACCCCGTTGCTTTTGCGCTTCGAGGCCCCAAGAAAATTCAGCAGGAGCCGGACCGGATGAAGATGGTGATGGCGGTGATCAAGCCGTTCAAGTTAGACGAGGTGCGCGACGCCTTGACTGAATTAGGCATTCAAGGCCTGACGGTAACGGAAGTGCGCGGCTTTGGGCGGCAAAAGGGCCATACGGAGATCTACCGTGGCGCCGAGTACGAGGTCAATTATCTGCCCAAATTAAAGCTGGAACTGGCGGTAGCGGACGAAATGGCCGACCGGGTGCTTGAAACCATTACCAACACGGCCCAGACCGGACAAATCGGTGACGGCAAATTATTCGTCTGGGATCTGACCGCGGCGGTGCGCATTCGTACCGGCGAAAGCGGTTACGATGCTATTTAGCGTAAATCCAAACAGGAGAATTTCGATGTCTTATGTTTCACGGCGCCTGGGCGCAAGCGGCGCCATTGCCGCCACCATCTGCAGCCTGGCGGCGCCGGCTCTGGCCGCGGATGAATTGAATTCGGGCGATACCGCCTGGATGCTGACCTCGTCGCTTTTGGTGCTGATGATGACCGTGCCTGGCGTGGCGCTTTTTTACGGCGGCATGGTGCGCAAGAAAAACGTTCTGGCCACCCTGATGCAAAGCTTCGCCGTCTGTTGCATGGCCTCGATCATCTGGATGGTGATCGGCTACAGCCTGGCGTTCTCGGGCGAAGGGCCTTTTATTGGGGATTTGGGCCAGCTATTCCTGGCCGGCATCAGCGTTGGCTCCATGAACGGCACCATTCCCGAATCCGTGTTCATGATGTTTCAAATGACCTTCGCCATCATCACCCCGGCCCTGATCACCGGCGCCGTGGCCGAACGGGTCAAATTTTCTTCGCTGATGGTCTTCCTGGCCCTGTGGCTAGTGCTTGTCTACGCCCCGGTCACCCACTGGGTCTGGGGCGGCGGCGGCTTTCTGGGCAACGCCGGGGTGTTGGATTTCGCCGGCGGCACTGTGGTTCACATTAACAGCGGCGTCGCGGCCCTGGTGCTCTGCCTGGTGGTGGGCAAGCGGGTCGGTTATGGCCGCGAAAATTTATCCCCCCATAATTTGGTTTTGACGATGATCGGCGCCTCGTTACTGTGGGTAGGATGGTTTGGCTTCAACGCCGGATCGGAACTAGCCGCCGATGGCAGAGCCGGCATGGCCATGGCCGTGACCCAAATCGCTACCGCTGCCGCCGCGCTGGCCTGGATGTTCGCGGAATGGATGACCCGGGGCAAACCGAGTGTGCTGGGCATCGCCTCCGGCGCCGTGGCGGGATTAGTCGCCATTACCCCGGCCTCGGGCTTCGTCCTGCCGGGCGGGGCGCTGGTCCTGGGTCTGGTCGCCGGTACAGGTTGTTTTTTCTCAGTGACCTGGCTGAAACATAAATTAGGCTATGACGATGCCTTGGACGTCTTCGGGGTCCATGGTATCGGCGGCATCATCGGCGCCATCCTGACCGGGGTCTTCGCCGCCGAGGCCGTTGGCGGCACGGCGGGCCTATTGGAGGGCAACAGTGCCCAGGTCGGCCTGCAACTCTATGGCGTCGGCGTCACCATCGCCTACAGCGCCGTCGTCACGTTCATCCTGGCCAAGCTGGTCGGCGCGGTCATGGGACTGCGGGTCGAGGAAGACGAGGAGCGTGAAGGCTTGGATATCAGCCTGCACGGCGAAAGCGTTACCTGATCGAAATCACGGTTACCTTGGCATATCGGGGCATCGGGCCCGGGCATTAAACCCGGGCCCGTGCGTCTATTAATCCTGGGGTCGCCCATAGGAACAAAACGCGAAAACCGATTCGCTACCCTGCTTCATGCTGCCATTATGGAATAAGTTACAGGCGCAAGTTATTGTAGATAAAATGAAAGATCCCTACTTTATCTATTGTTCGTTTGTGTTATGTTCCTGATTCGCGCATCATTATCCGAATCATTTAATTTAGTTATGACAAATATCTGAAAGCGGGCGCTCACATTGTGACTTCCAAGAACCTTTTCGCCAATCCGCAGATTGTAAATACGCGGCTAGCCGAGCTGCCGGATTATCCGTTCGAGCGTCTGCGCGGCCTGCTGGATCCCCTTGCGCCGCCGGCCAAACTTGACCCCATCGCCTTAAGCCTGGGGGAACCACAACACCCGTATCCTGATTTCGTTGGCGAGATCCTGCATGCCAACCGCCACCTTTACGGCAAATATCCGCCCGTGGCCGGCACCCCGGAATTCCGCCAGGCGGCCGCGGACTGGTTAATCCGCCGTTATGACCTGCCCGAAGGCATGATTAAGGCCGACCGCCATATCGTGCCCTGCGCGGGCACGCGCGAGGGCCTGTTCCGCACCGCCTTCCTGGCCGTACCTCCCAAAAAAGCCGGACAGCGTCCGGCCGTGCTCATGCCCAATCCCTTTTATCAATCCTACGCCGGGGCGGCGATAGCGGCAGGCGCGGAACCGATCTTCGTCTCGGCGCTGCCGGAGAATAATTTCCTGCCGGACTTTGCCGGTCTGGATGAATCAATCCTGGCCCGCACCGCTCTAGTCTATTTTTGCACCCCGGCCAACCCGCAAGGGGCCGTCGCCAATTTGGCCTATCTCGACAATCTGATCGCGCTGTCCCGGCAGTATAAATTCACCCTGGTAGTGGATGAATGTTATGCCGAAATTTACAACGGCGCGCCACCGCCCGGTACCTTGCAAGCCTGTGCCGCGCAGGGCGGTCAAGACCTTACTGGTATCCTGGTTTTCCATTCCCTATCAAAGCGTTCCAACGTGGCCGGCCTGCGTTCGGGCTTCGTGGCGGGTGATCCCGATATGCTGATGCTATATCGTCGGCTTAGCGAATATGGCGGCAACCCTTCGCCCCTACCCGTCTACGCGGCCGCCACCGCCCTCTGGCGCGACGAAGACCATGTGACCGCCAACCGGGCGCTATATGTGGAGAAATTCGATTTGGCGGAACGAGTGCTGTCCAACCGATTTGGCTTTTACAAACCAGAGGGCGGTTTTTTCCTGTGGCTGGATGTGGGCGATGGCGAGGCCGCGACGGTCGAACTATGGACCCGCGCCGCCATCCGCGTGCTGCCGGGGGCCTATTTATCTGCCGAAGACGGCGTTGGCGAAAATCCAGGCAACCGCTATATCCGAGTCGCTATGGTGCACGAAAGGGCGGTCATGGAAGACGCCTTGGCCCGAATCGCGCAAACATTATGACGACGTTTTGAGGGAAACCAGTCATGTCACAGCATAGTAGCACACCGCGAAAATTGGCGCTGCTGCCGCCTGCGGTCATTACATTCATCCACCGGCGCACGGTCGAAAGCGCCGGCTTGGCGTTATTTGCGCTGGCCACCGCCCTGGCCCTGGCATTAGCCAGCTATCACCCCGGCGATGCCGCCCTGAATGTCGCCAGCGCCGCCACACCCGGCAATTGGCTGGGCCCACCCGGCGCCTATGTGGCGGATATATTATTGCAGACCCTGGGTTTGACCAGCGTGGCCGTGGTTGGCCTCATGGCCTGTTGGGCTTGGCGCATTGCCTCACACCGGGGTCTGCCCTGGTATGGCTTGCGCCTTGGCCTGGTGCTACCCTGCCTGCTTTTGCTGGCCGCCGTCGCGTCCTCGGTGACGGCGCCGTCACAATGGCCACAAGTCGCGGGCCTGGGTGGCTATATTGGTGATGAGGCGCTGCAAATCAGCGTCCAGCCCTTGGCCCAATTGGGCCTGCCGCCGCAATCGCCCTACTTCATAGGGGTGCTGGCGTTGTCGGCCACGTTATTGCTTTTGTATTTGCTGGGCATTCACGTGGCGGAATGGCTAGCCCTAGCCCGGGCCGGCCTGGCCGGTCTGATAGGCACCCTGGGCGCAGCCCACCTGGCCGCTGCGACCG
>CAUZBE010000343.1:0-4087 GCA_963577885.1 Alphaproteobacteria bacterium | reverse complement strand
AGCCACGGGCCGGACATAGCCATCGGTGATGTTATTCTTGAGGACGGTTTCCCGGCTGGCCGCATTTATCTCGTCGGCGCTGTAGGGAATTTTAAAGTCCAGTATACGGGCTGAATTCAAAAGACGTTCCGTATGCTCCGCCAACTTAAAAATTTCCCCGCCATAGACCCGCTCACCCTCGAATACGGCCGAGGCATAATGCAAGCCATGGCTCAGTACATGGATCTGGGCATCTTCCCACGGCATCATTTGACCGTTGTACCAGATACTGCCTTCTAATTTATCGTATGCTATTGTTACCATTACTAGGGTCCTCGGGACCAATTGTTGCGTGTTTATCGACATAATCGTAACATTTAAAATATATATGTCAATAATGCTGACCAAAAAAATGTCAGCATTATTGACGCACTTCGTATAAAATTGATTCATGTCTGATTTTTCCACCAATCCTGGATTAGAGGTCCATCCGGATGATGGCGTTGGCGAGACTGTGAACAGCGATGCCGCATCCCCATTTCTGGGCGCCGAAGAGTTGATTCGCGGCATTGAAATGTTGTTTTATGCCTATCGCGATTTCACGTCCGATCCAGATGAAATTCTGAAAATTTATGGCTTTGGCCGTGCCCACCATCGGGTCGTGCACTTTGTCGGGCGCAATCCTGGCATGACCGTGGCGGAGTTGCTGGCCATTCTTAAAGTGACCAAGCAAAGCTTGGGCCGGGTTTTGAGCCAGTTGGTGGCTGAACAATTCGTGCGTCAGGAAACAGGCAGCCGGGATCGGCGCCAGCGGCTACTATATTTGACGGAAAAGGGTAAAATCTTGTTTGGGGAATTGTCCGGACCACAAAAAGCCCGCGTGGCGAAGGCCTATCGTGATGCCGGCCCAGAAGCCGTGGACGGTTACCGCAAGGTGTTGACGGGTTTGTTGAACGCGGAAGAGCGGGCAGCGGTCTTGCGGGCGGTGGAGCGTTCCTAAAGGAAATGGGATGAGCGATGACGTCGCCCATATCTTGGTTGTCGATGATGATGATCGGCTACGGGACTTGCTGCAGCGCTACCTGAGCGAATACGGCTTTCGCATTTCGACGGCGAATAGCGCGGCGGAAGCCCGGATCACCCTCTCGGGCCTGAGCTTTGATCTAATGGTGCTGGATCTGATGATGCCGGGGGAGAGCGGTTTGGAGTTAACCCGGGATATCCGCCGCACCGATAGCCTGCCTATTTTGCTGTTGACCGCCAGGGACGAGGCGGAGGACCGCATTGCCGGTTTGGAAGTTGGTGCTGATGATTATCTGGCGAAGCCGTTCGAGCCCCGGGAGCTGGTGCTGCGGATCGAGGCTATCCTGCGTCGGGGCGGTCCGAAGGCGGAGCAATTGACCGAGGTCTCGTTCGGCCTCTGTCACTTTGATATTGAGCGGGGTGAATTGCTGCGTGACGGTGCCGTGGTCCACCTTACGTTTGGCGAGACGGAGATGCTGCGTCTGTTCGCCCACAACCCCGGCGTTACAATTGGCCGGTCTGCCTTATCTACGCAATCGGATGCGGACAAATTGCGCGCCGTTGACGTGCAAATCACCCGTCTGCGCCGCAAGATTGAAGACGACCCAAAGCAACCGCGTCATCTTTGCACGGTATGGGGACAGGGCTATGTATTCTGGTTGGATTAACGACGTAATGATGACGAATTGATGCGGGTCACATGCTGAAGCGCTTTTTGCCAAAAAATCTGTTTGGACGCGCCATAATTATTGTCGTGACGCCGGTCGTGGTGGTGCAGCTGGTCGCCGCGGCGGTGTTTTATGACCGACATCTGGACTCTGTCACCCGGCGTCTGGCCCGCAGCGTGGCGGGGGATATCGGCTTTGTTGCCGCCGCATTGACACGCAATAACGATGACCTGGCGCGCCTCCACGTTTTACAATCGGCAAACCAGCGCCTGAACCTGAATTTCACCCTGATCCCCGGGCAGAGTTTAAAGACGGGCCTTTTGCCCCAGCCCAGTTCACCCCTCGAAGCGCTGTTGTTCCGGACCATTGACGACAGACTGGAACTAGCCTTCAGCATTGTAAACCAGCCAGCGCAAAAAAATTATTTGATCGAGGTCTCCTTTGAGCGCGGCGTGTTGCGGGTGCTGGTGCCCCACAACCGTATTAGTTACGCCGGGTTGGTAAATTTGCTCATATGGATCATCGGCTCGTCCCTCTTGTTGCTCACTATAGCCATTGCATTCCTGCGCAATCAGGTGCGCCCTATTTTGCGTCTTGCAGATGCGGCTGATCGGTTTGGCCAAGGCCAGAATGTGGAAGAGTTTAGACCGGCGGGCGCGGTAGAAGTACGCCGCGCCGGTGATGCCTTTATACTTATGCGTGATCGGATTGGCCGCCATATTCGCCAGCGGACGGAGATTTTGGCCGGCGTCAGTCATGATCTGCGTACGCCCCTGACGCGGTTAAAACTTGAATTGGCCATGCTGTGCGATACTCCGGCGACGACCGAGATGAAGGCGGATGTGGACGAAATGGAGCGTATGATCGAAGGCTATCTGGCTTTTGCCCGTGGCGCCGTGGGCGAGGGGGCGGTGGAAACGGACGTCAACGCCCTGTTGGATGAGGTGGTGGGGGATGCCCGCCGCCACGGCGGCGTGGTGGCGTTTGCAGGCAATGGAGACTTAATCGGCCGGGTCCGGCCATTGAGCCTAAAGCGTTGCCTGGCCAATTTATTGGGCAATGCGCAGCGCTATGCCGAGCATTGCTCGTTGTCTGCACGGCTCGAAGGCGACATAATCGAAATCATCGTGGATGACGATGGCCCGGGAATTCCCGAGGCCGATCGCGAAGCTGTGTTCCGGCCCTTTTACCGTCTAGAAAATTCACGAAATAAGGGCACGGGTGGCGTTGGCCTGGGCCTGGCCATCACTCTGGATACGGTGCGGAATCAGGGTGGCGAGATGCTGTTGGACACGGCGCCCCAGGGCGGCTTGCGCGCCATCATCCGCCTACCAGCCTAGACCATTTTGATTCTAAATTTCCTAGAACTTTCGTATTAGACAAGATTTTCTAATCACTTAAAATTGCTTCGTCATTCTCATCAATTCAGAATTTCTCTAACGACGACCGTCTATTTTTCAGGAATAAGGCCGCGGGGACTGAAACGGAGCACCAGCAGGAGGATCAGGCCCATGGTCATCAGGCGCATGTGGGCGGCACTGTTCAAAAGATGCCGGCGCAGGCCGCTATCTTCCGCCAGGCCGGCGGTTAGCAGATCCATCAGCCACAGGCCTATGGGCTCCGCCTCGATCCAGAAGAACCAGATTACGAAACCGCCCAGGACCGCGCCCCAATTGTTGCCCGAGCCACCGACGATGACCATCACCCAGATCACAAAGGTGAAGCGGAGCGGCTGGTAGGAGGCTGGGGTGAACTGCCCATCCAGGGTGGTGAGCATTGCTCCCGCGATACCGACCACGGCCGAGCCGAAGACGAACACCTGCAAGTGCCGGCCCGTGACGTTTTTGCCCATGGCGGAGGCCGCCAGTTCGTTATCACGGATGGCCCGCATCATCCGGCCCCAGGGTGATTTTAAGGCCCGCTGGGATAGCCAGAGTATCACCAGGAGGACGGCGGCGAACAGGCCCGCATAGCTTAGTTTGACAAAAATAGACGAGAATTCTACCTGCGATGTGCCCAGGCGGACGGCCCATTCCTGAAACCATAGGGCTTGTTGCAAGTCAACCTCGTAAGGCACCGGGCGGGGTAATCCGCTGACATTTTTTACCCCCCGGGTCAGCCAGTCCTCGTTCTTCAAGGCGGCGATAATAATCTCGGAGATGCCTAGCGTGGCAATCGCAAGATAGTCTGACCTGAGGCCCAGGGCAATTTTGCCGATCTAATCCAAAATGTCCATGAATAGAAACACTTAAGATTGTTCAAAATATCCGTCTATCCGCACCAGTTATATAGGCTCCGCCAGCGCTGGGAATTCATAGCGATAGCTCGGCCCGTCCGGCAATGTTTCACCAAGCTCGCGGGCGAAACGGTGCCCGCTCCATATGGCCGCCGCGATGGTGCCGGGCGCTAGCGCATCG
>CAUZBE010000342.1:0-4089 GCA_963577885.1 Alphaproteobacteria bacterium | reverse complement strand
CGGCGCCATCGACAGCGATGGCGCGGACAAGGCGGCCCGCTTCATGCAGCTATGCGACGCCTACGATATTCCCCTGGTCTTCCTGTGTGATACCCCGGGCAACATGGTCGGGCCGGTGGCGGAGCAAACCGCCCTGGTGCGCCACTGCTGCCGCCTTTACGTGATCGGCGCCAACGTCACGGTGCCGACCTTTACCATCGTGTTGCGCAAGGGCTATGGCCTGGGTGCCCAGGGCATGGCGGGGGGCGGTTTTCATGCCCCGTTTTTTACCATTTCCTGGCCCACGGGGGAATTCGGCGGCATGGGCCTGGAGGGCGCGGTCAAGCTGGGCCGCCGGGACGAACTGGCCGCGATCGAGGACCCGGAGGAACGCATGGTCAAATACGAGGAAATGGTCGCCGCCATGTACGCCCAGGGCAAGGCAATCAACACCGCCTCGCTGTTCGAACTGGACAACGTCATCGACCCCGCCGATACCCGCGAGTGGATCATGGCCGGCCTGCGCGCCGCGCCGCCCGCGCCGCCGCGCGAAGGCAAGAAACGCCCCTGGATTGACGCCTGGTGACTGTCGTTTTCCTGAAGAGACCCAGCGCCCTATTCTTGTTAGGAGGCAAGCCCGAAGTCGATCAACGAGCGCACGGCGCGGCCTTCCTTCATGGCCGTAAAGCCCTCGTTGATCTCGCTGAGCTTGATCTTGTCGGAGATCCAGTCGTCGAGGTGCAAACGCCCCTGCTGGTAAAGATCGATCAGGCGCGGCATATCGGTGCGGAAGCGGTTGGAGCCCATTGACGAGCCCTGGATCTTGCGCTCCCGCAGAAACGCGAAGCCACTGAGTTCGATCTTCTGATCGAACGGGACCATGCCCACCAGGGTGGCCGTACCGCCCACCGCCAGCATCTCGAAGGACTGCTCGGCGGTCTTCTTCAGGCCCAGGCATTCGATGGCATGATTGACGCCGCCCTTGGTCATTTCCATGATCCGCTCGACCGGATCGCCGTCGTTGGGGTTGACCAGGTCGGTGGCGCCAAGTTTCGTGGCGAGCTGTAGTTTGACCGGGTTCGTATCGACCGCGATAATCCGGCCCGCGCCTGCCACGTGCGCGCCGTTGATGGCCGCCATGCCGACGCCGCCGCAACCGATCACGGCGACGGTCTCGCCAAAGCGTACGCCGGCCGTGTTCACCGCAGCGCCAAAGCCGGTGATCACGCCGCAGCCGATCAAGGCCGCGCGGTCCAGCGGCATGTCATTCTGGATCTTTACCAGCGCATTTTCATGCACCAGCATCTGTTCGGCGAATGACGACAGGTTGGTGAAGGTATGTATTTGCTCCGGCTTGTCCCATTCCAGACGCCGCGATTGACCGGGCGCCATCTTGACATCTGTGTTGGTGCAAATGACCGGGCGTCCACTGGTGCATTGCTCACACGTACCGCAGAAAACCGACAAACAGGTAATCACGTGATCGCCAGGCTTTACATAGGTCACCTCGGCGCCGACCTGCTCGACAATACCGGCGGATTCGTGGCCCAGCACCACGGGCAGCGGATGCGGGTAGAGGCCTTCGATGAAATGAAGATCGGAATGACAAAGCCCGGCATAGGCGGTATTCAGCAGCACTTCGTGCGGGCCGGGTTTCTTGGTGCTAATCTCCTCGATCATCAGGGGTTTGTTGGGTTCGTACAGGACGGCTGCCTTCATGGGACGATCTCCTCCGATTTTGGTATTAATTTGTTCGAGACTAGCGCGGATAGGCAGGCATTGGCCGAATTAATTTGGACCGGCGGGCGGCCCGGAGCAATCTTGAAAAAGTCTAAACCGGCCTGTCGCCCTTTAATATGATACGCCACAACAGGCGTTCCTCGGCCTGGTCAAAATTGGCGTCCGCGCGATGCATGGCGCAGCGGTTGTCGCAAATCACCACGTCGCCCAGGGTCCAGTGATGACGCAAGGTGTTTTCCGGCTTGATGGCCTGGCTAAGCAATCCGTCGAGGAAAGGGCGGACGGCCTTGGTCTCCATACCGTCAATATCCTGCGCCTTGGTCAGGTGAAAATACAACGCCATTTTTCCGGTTTCCGGGTGCGTCCGCACCATGGGGTGGCGCACGCCCTGGTCGTGCGCGGCCCGGTCCTGGGCAGAGTAGCCCGGACTGTCCGGTTCCATGCTGTTGATGGTGACCATGCCATCTATTTCCGTACGGGTGCTGGCGGGCAAATTCGCCAAGCCGTCATACATGTTCGCGAAACAGGTATCGCCCCCGCGCGTGGGCAGTTTTCGCGCATAAAGGATAGTCGCCTTCGGTGGCCGCTCATGATTGGTATGGTCCGTATGCCACATCGCCGCCAGGCCCATCTTTTCGCGGTTGATGACCCGGCTGACATCCGGGCATTCGTGCAGACGAAAGTGCGCGCGGTGCTGTAACATGGGCTCGCCGAAATTCGCCATGCCGTCTCGAAATTCCTGCGCCGTCAGATCCTGGTTGCGGATTACCAGGACAACATGATCCAACAGCGCCTGGTTCAGGTCCTCGATAATTTCCGGCTCAATGGGCTGCCTCAGGTCAAGGCCGATGACCTCCGCGCCGAAGGTTTCACCCAGCGAATTTATGGTCGGATGGGCCATGACGAAAATCCCTATCAGCAGCAAGTGGCAGCGGGTAATTGTGTTTGCCAAGGGTAATATGATTTCCCGCGCGCGCAAAGCCTGCCCGCCCGGAAGTTGCAGGTTACATGGGACAAGAGGCGCTGGTCAGAATTTTGCCGCCCTGCTTTAGCGTGATCTGGATCGGTCTCTTATAGGCGGCAACCTTATCCAATAGCGGGCCGCTGCTCGGGCAAAAGCCGGCGGCGAACTTGGCAATTCTCATGGCGCTGAACGAGCGGATCACCAAGAGCTGCTGTTCACTGGTGAGTTGAAAAACAAGTTCGAATTTGTCGTCTCCCGTCAGCCGGCTTGCCTCGATTTGCCAGCTGGCATCAGGCCTTACACTTTCGCCATAGGCCAGCAGCATGGCAGCGGCCGCCCGGCGCTCCCGCGCCGGCATCTCCGAGCTTCGCAAATAGAACGCCAGAAAGACTATAGCCAACAATACCAGGGCGGAAAGAACGATGATGCCGATCTTGTTCACTTGCGCGAATTGCAAACCCTGGCTCAGCGGCGTGCGTTTTTTAGGGCCGCTGGATTTGCGCTGCCGTTCGCCCGGCTTTGGCTTTTGCGGGGTCGCGCGATCCCCCTCGGCGGCCCGTTTGCTTTCCTCTTTAAGCTGCCGCAGAAGCGTTATGACCTCCACCCGGGCTTGCGCCACGTCGTCCGCCTCATCGCCGGGCGCGACAATCGCCACTAATTTCCGCTGATAGTCCTCCAGCCGGACGCTCTCATCCTCATGCAGCAGCAGTTTCGTCGACGCCAACCCGGTGCTGCGTTCCAAGGCGTCCACGCTTTGCGCCTGCGCGATCATGGCTATCAAGCCGTTTTCGGGATCTTCGAATAGAATTTCCCAATCGTCGGCGCTGCGTGGGGTATGCGCCTTGCCGTCATTGGGATGCGAGTTATTTTGCTTATTTTCCGCCATAGACGCCTTAAATTGCCCATGCATCAGGAAAAACAATGTTAGCACAATCCCGCGATCTGTCCTGCTGCATTCAGCGCGGGCGGCGGCTCGAAGAATATGCAAAATAGTTTAAATTATTCGTTTGCAAATCATAGGGGATGCCATGAAAGCGCTGCTTTGCAAGAATTTTGGACCCATCGCCGATCTGGTCTGGACGGACGTCGAGGCCCCGCCCTGCGGGCCTGGACAGGTCCGCTACCGCACCGCCATCGGCACGCTGGGTTTCATGGATACTTTAATGGTGCGCGGCCTGTATCAGCTCAAACCGCCCCTGCCCTTTGTGCCGGGCGCGGTCTCTGCCGGCGTGGTCACTGAGATCGGGCGCGAGGTCACGCGGGTCCAGGTCGGCCAGCGCATATCGGCGCTGGATTATTTCGGCGCCATCGTCGAGGAGCGCGTGGTTGGCGAGGAAGCGGTGGTCGCGACGCCGGACAACGTCGATGACGAGCAGGCCGCCGCCTTCCGCCTTACCTTCAGCCCG
>CAUZBE010000341.1:0-4093 GCA_963577885.1 Alphaproteobacteria bacterium | reverse complement strand
CGTCAGGGTGGCGCGGACGCCTTCCAGGAAGACTTTGTTGTGGGGCGAGGTGCGGGCCGAGCCGCAGACGGCGCAGATGTTATCTACTTGATCGGGGAAGATGGCGGCCCAATGCAGGGCCTGCTGAGCCCCCATAGACCAGCCGTAGACCAAGGCCAGGCGCTCCACTCCGAACACCTCGGCCAGCAAGCGGCGCTGGGCCTGTACGTTGTCCCAATGGCTGAAGGCAGGAAAGCGGGCCATGCCGTAGGGTTCGGCGATGTTGCTGGGCGACGAGGACAGGCCGTTGCCGAACATATTAGGGATGACGATAAAATATCTCTCCGGGTCCAGGATCCCGCCCGGCCGGATCAGCCATTCGGTATCCATATGCTGGGCGCCGTACGAGGTCGGATACAGCACAACGTTGGACTTGTCCGCCGCCAGTTTGCCATAGGCTTGATAGGTCAGTTGGGCCTTGGGCAGGATCATGCCGCACTGCAAACGCAGATTACCAAGTTCAAAAACCTTGTGGTCATTCATTTTTGCCGCCCCTCCAATTCCTATCCTATCCCTGCCGGCCAGGGTGGTCCAATATGATTAGACTAATCCGGTATCGAAAGGTCCGAATTCGCCATGACCCAGTATGACAGTCCTGCCGGGCCGAAGCCGGCCTCAACCGCCACTAAAGCCGCGCAGGCCGCGGTACTTGAACAATTGCCGTTTTCCGATCAGGCAGATTTTGCGCAGGCCCAACGCGGGTTTATTGCCCCGGTGCCTGATGGCCTGGTTAAGAACGAGCGCGGGGCGGCGTTGTGGGATTTGCAGGCCTATGAATTTTTGGGCGAAGAGACGGCGCCCGATACGGTCAATCCCAGCCTGTGGCGCATGGCGCGGCTGAACATGAACAACGGCTTATTCATGGTTTGCGAGCGAGTCTATCAGCTGCGCGGGCTGGATCTGGCAAATATGACTATTATTGAGGGCGACAGCGGCCTGATTGTCATAGATCCCATGACCACGGCGGAGGTCGCCCGCGCCGGGCTTGACCTTTACTACGCTCATCGCCCGGATAAGCCAGTGATCTGCGTGATTTATAGCCACAGCCATGTAGATCACTATGGCGGCGTCATGGGGGTAACCAGCAGCGAGGCGGTCGCCCAGGGCAAGGTCGCAGTGGTCGCGCCGGACCAGTTCATGGAGGAATTGAGTGGCGAAAACGTCCTGGCCGGCAATGCCATGATGCGCCGGGCGCAATTTCAGTTTGGTGGATTGTTGGCCAAGGGCCCCCGGGGCCAGGTGGATGCAGGCCTGGGCAAGGTCACCGCACGGGGCCGGGTTACCCTGATCGCGCCGACCCAGGTGATCGTCGCGGCTACCGAAGCCCACACTATCGATGGCGTCGAGATGGTCTTTCAACTGGCCCCAGACTCCGAGGCGCCGGCCGAGATGCATATGTTCCTGCCGCAATTCGGCGTGCTGAACATGGCCGAGAATACCACCCGGCATCTGCATAACTTTATCCCACTGCGGGGCGCCGTGGTGCGTGATCCGCGCATTTGGTCGCGGCATATTTCCGACGCCATGACGCTGTTTGGCAGACAGACGGAAATCCTGATCGGCCAGCACCATTGGCCCACCTGGGGCCGGGAGGATGTCCGGGCATTTTTGGAAAAACAGCGGGATTTGTACAAGTACTTGCACGATCAAACGGTCCGCCTGATGAACCATGGCCTGACGGCAGGGGAAATTGCCGAGACGTTGGAATTGCCCCCCGGCCTGGACCGGGAATGGACCGTGCGCGGCTATTACGGCAGCGTCTCTCATAACGCCAAGGCCGTCTATCAACGTTATTTAAGCTGGTATGACGCCAATCCGGCTAACCTGAACCCGCCGCCCCGGCGCGAAGCAGGCCGCAAAACCATTGAATATATGGGCGGGGCCGAGGCGTTGTTGCCGCGCGCGCGGGTAGACTTCGAGGCCGGCGAATACCGCTGGGTCGCGCAGGTGTTGAGCCATCTAGTCTTTGCCGAGCCCGACAATCTGGCTGGCCGAGCCCTGCTGGCTGATAGCTTCGAACAGCTTGGCTATCAGGCGGAGAGTGCGACCTGGCGCAACGCCTATCTGTATGGCGCCCAGGAACTGCGCCATGGTCTGGCCCGGCTGCCGGCGCGGCATATGTTAAGCCTGGACATGCTATCCGCCCTGACCTCCGAGGCCTTGTTTGATTTTATGGCCGTGCGTCTCAATGGGGCCAAAGCCGCCGGCCTACATTGGAAGATCAACTGGCATCTGACCGACAGCGATGAACGCCTGGTGGTAAATCTACAAAACTGCACCTTGACCCATGTCTTGGGCCAGGTGGCCGCGGATGCCGTGGCCTCAGTGCGGGCCAGACGCGATGTGATTGTGGCTTTGAATGTACGACGGACGAATGTTGACGAGGCGGTCGTGGCTGGGGTTCTGGAAATCGATGGCGAGCAGGGGATCGTTGAGAAGCTGTTCGCTATGCTTGATGATTTCACCATGATGTTCGATGTTGTAGCGCCTAGCTTGGGCCAGGAAAAAGAGGGTGCGGAATCGTGACGGGCAAGAAACATAAAGCCGGGGTTATTGGCCTGGGCATCATGGGACGGCGGATGATCACCAACCTGGTCAAGCATCCCCGATTTAGCAATCCCTGTGCCTGGGACCCCAATCCGCAGGCCTGTACCGACGCGGCGGCTGAAACCCCGGAATTGACCATTCTTGACCATGCGGATGACGTCATCGGGGCGGCGGACCTGGTCTATATCGCCACGCCACCCCTGTGGCACCGCGACTATGCCGAACGCGCAATGGCGGCGGGCAAGCCGGTCTATTCTGAAAAGCCCCTGGGCGTTGATGTAGCACAGAGCCGCGTTCTGGTCGCTGCGCTGGAAGACAGCCGTACACCGAACATCGTGAACTTCATACAGGCGGCCTCCCGCGCCGTGACCCTGACCAAGGAACGGATTGATGGGGGCGCCCTAGGGAAAATTATGGGGGCGGATATCATCGTGCATTTTACCCGCTGGCCACGGGATTGGCAGGCGGACGCGGACTGGCTGCGCTTTCGCGACCAGGGCGGCTATACTCGCGAGGTGCTGTCCCATTTCCTGTACCTGACCCGGCGTCTGTTAGGGCCGGCCGCCCTGATTTCGTCCAGCCCGGTCTACCAGGACGATGTAGCTCTGTGTGAAACTCACATCTCGGCCACCCTGGATTGTGACGGCGTGCCCGTCTCGGTGCTTGGTTCCAGCGGCGGTGCGGGGCCGGACCGGGTGGAGATGACCATATGGGGCAGCTATCGCAGCCATCGCCTGCATGATTGGTTCGATCTGCAAAGCAGCGATGGTGGCGGCTGGCAACAGGAATTCGCAGAGATCGAGGATACCCGAGGCGAGGCGTTTGGCTTCCAGTTGGACAACGTTGCCGCCTGGGTGGAGGGGGGCGATCACATCCTACCCTCCGCCCGCGATGCCCTGGCGGTGCAAGAACTGGTTGAGGCCATGCTGGCCGGCGGCTAGCCGAATATCGTGAAGGTATAGAGAGCATGGCTGAAGCATCATTCGCGCCGATTGAGGGGCCTTGCGCCTGGAACGGCAGCACTATGGTGGATAACCCGCGTTGGCGTTTAGCCCTGTCTGTCGCGGATATTACCGAGTTGCAAGCTGCCATGGCATCGGTTCAGCGGCGTGGCTTACCCTGGGACCAGATGACCAGGGAAGATTTTCCTCTGGCTGAGTTGGCCAGTAAGCTGGCAGACGTGGCGGAGGAGTTGGAGAATGGCAGCGGCCTGGCCAATCTGTCTGGCCTGCCCGTAGAGGCCTTCGGTGACGGACTGCGGCTTCTCTGGTACGGCATCGGTCTGCATTTGGGGCAAGCCGTCTACCAGGACAGCAATGGACTGTTGATGCGGGATATCCAGGACGAAAGCCAGGACACCGACGCCATTCTGGGCCATCGCCTGACGGCGCAGGATGGCAGCACCTTCATATCGTCCAAGGCGCGCACCCTATCCAACAACCTGTTGCGCTTTCACACTGACCGAACGGACGTGGTGGGCCTGTTATGCGTACGCCAGGCGCCCAGT
>CAUZBE010000340.1:0-4103 GCA_963577885.1 Alphaproteobacteria bacterium | reverse complement strand
TCAACCGCATCCTGATGCCCATGGTCAACGAGGCAATCTATACCCTGTACGAGGGCGTCGGCACCGTGGAAGGCATCGACACCTCCATGCGCCTGGGCGCCAATCATCGCATGGGGCCCCTGGAACTGGCCGATTTCATCGGCCTGGATACCTGCCTGGCCGTCATGCAGACCCTATTCGAAGGCCTGTCGGACACCAAGTACCGACCCTGCCCCCTGTTGGTCAAATACGTCGAAGCCGGCTGGCTGGGCCGCAAGACCGGCCGTGGCTTCTACGACTACCAGGGCGAAAAGCCGGTCCCGACGCGGTAGACGGCTTCTGAGCCCGGAATTGACCCCGGGTTTGGCCCGCAGAGCGCTCACCCACTGATTTACGGCGATATCGTCGGGCTCAGCTTCTAACAACACCCGGTTGCAGCCAGCACTCTTGGCCCTGTATAGGGCGTCATCACTGCGTTCAATCAGGGCATTCAATGGCTCGTCGACATACTTAAGTATGTTAAGCATAAGTAATTTACAATTAATCTAAATGTTACAATCGGTGCGGGGCCGCCACTTAAAATGGCTGTATTTATTAGCCTTCGTCCAAGCCCGTGCCGCCGTAGAGCCATTCCAGGCGGTCGTAATAGTCTTCCGTGGTCAGGTTTTCCATGATGTGGTTGCGGACCCGGGCGTGCGCGCCGTCGGGGTGGTAAATATGATCGCCCATGGCCCGGGCGCCCAGCTGGACCCGGGCGGTGCGGATCATACGCTGATCGTTATAGGCGGCGAAGGCGCGGTCGATATTATCGCCATGTCGGTCCATCATGTGCGAGAGACAAACCGCGTCCTCCAGCGCCATGCAGGCGCCCTGGGCGTAATATTGCAGCATGGGGTGGGCTGCATCGCCCAACAGGGTGACCCGGCCGTCGACCCAGTTTTCCACGGGCTCCCGGTCGCACAGCACCCACAACTTCCAATCACTGCCATGGCGGATGACCTTAAGTATTTTTTCGCTGATATGTTGGAAACCCTGCAGCACCTCTTCGTGGCTGACCGGCTGGCCCGCGACCGGTTCGGGGGCTTGGTTGTGATAGGTGGCAACCAGGTTGAATACTTTCCAATCCGAGAGCGGGTAATGCACGATGTGACAGCGCGGGCCGGCCCACAGGGTGGCGGCGTTCCAGCGTAGATCTTCCGGCATTTGTTCGGTGGGAATGACCGAGCGATAGCTGGAATGGCCCGATATCCGGGGCCTATCGTCGCCCACCACCTGGCGGCGTACGCTGGACCACAGGCCATCGGCGCCGATCAGGGCCGTGCCCGCGACTTGTTCGCCGTTGGCCAAATTGGCGGCGACGCTTTTGCCGTCCTGATCATAGCCTGCCACATCGGCGTTGACCCGTAGCTCTATCAGGTCCCTATCCTGGCAGGCCCGCAGCAGGACGCTGTACAAATCACCCCGGTGCACCACCGCATAAGGATTGCCGAAGCGTTTTCGGAAGACTTCATCCAGGGGGACATGCATGATCTCGTCGCCGCTCATGGCATCCATCAGGCGCAGCTGGTCCACATAGACGGCATTTTTCCGCGCGGCATCGCCAATACCAAGATAGTCAAAGGAATGAAAGGCGTTGGGGCCCAGTTGGATGCCGGCGCCGATCTCGCTCAGTTCGGTTGATTTTTCCAACACGATAGAGGCGAAGCCTTTCTGCGCCAGGCCCAAGGCGGCAGCCAAGCCGCCGATGCCGCCGCCGGCGATGATGAAACGTTTCTCGGTCATGCTATTCCTGATACTTAAAGGGTGACTTGATCATAAGCAGAAAGCTGGTATGGGCAACGCTGGAGACCTAGGGTCACCCTGGGAACTTCATGGAAAGGAAGAAGCGATGACAGGGAAACGGCCTCATTGCCTGGTGGTAGGCGTCGGCGCAGGTACCGGGCTGGCTTGTGTAAGGCGCTTTGTCGAGAGCGGTTACAAGGTCTCCATGATCGCCCGGCACGCCGAGCGCCTGCAAAGCTTTGCCGAGGAGAGCGAATACACCGTCGCCTATCCCGCCGATATCGCCGATCTAGACGGTTACCGTGCCACCCTGCAACAGATCGTGGCCGAGCAGGGGTTGCCGCAAATGGTGGTCTATAACGCAGCCCTGGCGACCTTTGCCCCTTACACAGAGCTGGATACGGATTTGTTCGAACGCAATTTCAGGGTCAACACCACCGGACTGCTGGTCACGGCCCAGGAACTGGCGCCGCTAATGGTAGGGGCAGGGGGCGGCGCCCTGGTGGTGACGGGGAATACCGGTGCGACCCGGGGCATGCCCCGGTTCGTGGGCTTTTCCCCGACCAAGGCATCCCAACGCGTCCTGGCAGAAAGCCTGGCGCGGGAGCTGGGGCCCCAGGGACTGCACATCGCCTATGTGGTGATCGACGCCATGATCGACATGCCCATGGTGCGTAAACGCATGGCGGATAAACCGGACGAATTTTTTGCCAAACCCGAAGACATCGCCGGCGAGGTTTTTCATACCGCCCACCAGCCGCCCTCAGCCCGTTCGTTCCTGGTCGAAATCCGCCCCTACGCTGAGCCGTGGTAGCGGTATCGGCGCTGGTCAGTTTGGCAGACGCCGAGGCTCACCGGCCGTCCAGGACGATAACCCTCAAGGACTAGCGCCATTGCGGCGCACAGCGCGAGTGGCGCCTGAACAAAAAAAGAGACCTAGTTCCCGGTGAAGTTCGCCTTCCGTTTTTCCACGAACGCCGCCACGCCCTCACGGTAGTCGCCCCGTTTGGCGCAATCGGCGAAGCATTCGGCCTCCAACTGCAATTGAGATTCGAACTCGTTCTCCAGGGAGCGGTACATCAGCTTTTTTCCCATACCATAGACGTGGGTGGGACCGCTGGCTAGACGGGCCGTCAGCTTGTCGCATTCAGCATCCAGGTTCGCCCCGGGCACGACGAAATTCACCAGACCCATATCGGCCATTTGTTGGGCCGTGTAACGGTCGCCGAGCAGGGTCATCTCCATGGTCTTTTTGATGCCGATGGCGCGGGGCAGATGGAAGGAAGAGGAGCCATCGGGTGTCGTACCAATATGGCAATAGGCCAGGGTGAAAAAGGCCTCTTCTTCGGCGATCACCAGATCACAGGCCGCCGCCAGGGAAACACCGGCGCCGGCGGCAGCACCGCGCACCTTTGCCACGATGGGTTTGGGCATGCGGCGCATGGAAAACATGATGGTATGCAGGTCATGGATGCGGTGCAGAAAATAGCTCTGGGTCTCGGCCTCATCGTGGCTATTCAGATAGTCGTGCATGCTTTTCACATCACCCCCCGCCATGAAGTGATCGCCGACGCCTTCCAGTACCACGCAACGGATGGCGTCATCGAACTCCACCGTGTGGAACAAGGTATCCATCTGGCTGCGCATATCCATTGAGAGCGCGTTGCGCGCCTCGGGCCGGTTCATGGTCAGGGTGGCGACGCCACCGGCAACGGTCATTTCAAGATCAGCCATCGTTCAATTCCTTCCGGGGATTTTCCATGGGTTATGATGCCACCTGCTGGCAGTTTAGCGGGGTTAATACCGTCAAGTTTGCCGCCTGCCTAGAGTGATTCTGACCTGCCAGCCTGCAAAATTTCACAAAGGGCCTGGGTCATATCGTGAATAGGCTGGGCGTTGGCTTCGACCCGCGCCAGCAGCAAGGCGCCTTCCAGGCCCGCGATCATGGTCGTGGCCGTGGGGGCAACGCGGTCCGCCCGCCAACCGTGTTGGCGTAACAGGTCTTCCATCACCACCCGCCAATCGGCAAACACCGACTGCCCGGCCCTTGCTAGGGCGACAGAGCCCGGGGTGGTTTCCAACAGGGTGGTAGTGATGGGGCAGCCGTCGCGGAAATTCGAGGTTTCCAGCCAGCGCACCAACATCCCCGTATAGCGGCGCAAGAAATCCGCCGGGCTGTCAGCCTGCCGGGCTAGTTCGGCAAAGGTTTCTGTCACCAGTCCCCCCGCCGCCGCGACCGCCGCCACGCCGATCTCTTCCTTGCCGCCGGGAAAATAGTGATAGAGGGAGCCCCGCGCCGCACCGCTGGAGGCCAGGATATCGCGCAAACCAGTGCCGCTATA
>CAUZBE010000339.1:0-4119 GCA_963577885.1 Alphaproteobacteria bacterium | reverse complement strand
GAAGAGGTATCGACGGTGGCAAAAAACGGAGAGGCCAAGAGATCATGATACAGGGTGGGCACCAGATACAGATTAGTGACGCGGTGTTCCACGATCAGGGCCAATGCCTCTCTGGCGACAAATCGGCGCTGGCAGACGAAGTGCCCGTTGATCAGGATAGAGGCCAGCAGGGATCTGACACCCATGGTGTGATACAGGGGCATCACCCCCAACGTGACTTCACCACGGGTATATTGGTTTTGTGCCACATGGGCCATTGCCGCAGCGCGCTCGACCCCCTGTCGCCTTGGCACTCCCTTACCGGGCCCCGTGGTGCCGGAGGTATAGAGCATTACCGAAATATCCTGCACCGTGGCGCGGGAAACAGCTGCCGCCGGCGCGGCAGCGAGCAGTTCATCCCAATCGCGGCCAACATCCATCCCGGTGATGCCAGCGGCAAAAGGCGCGGCGGCAACCATTTCGGCGGTCGCCCCTTCAAACACAACCGCCTTGGCCCCGGCGTCGTTGAGGACATAGTCCAGCTCTTCTCCGCTGGCCCGCCAGTTCAGGGGCGTGATGACCAGACCGGCAATTTGGGCGGCTATATGCAAGGTGGCCGCCTCGTAGCGGTTTTGCAGCATCGTCACCAGATGATCGCCCCGGTTTAGGCCAAGGCCAACTAGCCCTGTGACCGCGCGCAGGATATCGTCCTGCCAGGCGCGATAGGTCAGAATCCGGTCGCCGTCAGAGATCGCCACCGCCTCGGGCATGCGCATGACGGAGGCCAAAAAACTTCTACCTAGATCGAACATGCCTAACCTTTGCCGAAAACGTCCAACGCCGCCTGGATGATGCCATCATAGCCGGTACAGCGGCAAATATGGCCGGAGAGCACATCGCGGATGCGCGCCTCGTCCGCGTTGGGCTCTTCGTCATGAAGTTGGCTCAGAGACATCAAAATACCCGGCGTGCAAAAACCGCACTGTAGGCCATGATGCTTCTGCATCGCCGCCTGTAGCGTGTGCAACCCATCCGGGCCCGCCAGACCTTCCACCGTCGCAACCGCCCTGCCCTGGGCCTGGGTGGCAAACAACAGACATGACCGCACCGCCTTGCCATCGAGGCGAACGGTACAGGCTCCACACGAGCCATGCTCGCAGCCCACATGCGTGCCAAAGGCGCCCAATTGCTGGCGCAGAAAGTCGCTCAACAACAGGCGTGGTTCCGCCTCCCCCTCGACCGCGTCGCCATTCAGGGTGAAGCTCACCTTATGGCGCTGGCCCGCTTCAAGGTAACGCATCATATACCTCCCCCGTAAGGCGCTTGCCGATCCGCCGCACCAGCTCCCGGCGATAGCGGGCGGTGGCGTGTTGGTCGTCCGCGCCACCCAGGGCCCAGGCGAATTCATTGAGGGCGAGATCCGTCACCGGCCAGGTCAGATTGATCACGCTGGGCACATCGGCGACGCCGCCAACGCCCACCCGTACGCCGTTTTTGTCGCCCACGGCGGCGACCGCGACGATGGCAAAATCCCCGTGCCGCTGGGCTACTTCATGGAAGGCGAATGCGGTGCCATCCGGGGCCACGGGGAAACGGGCCGCGACGATCATCTCATCCCCCGCGGCCGCCGTGGCCATCATGCCAACTTGAAAATCTTTTGCCTGAACGACCCGGCGGCGGCGCTGGCTACGCAACACCACTTCGCCCCGCAACAGAGTTAGGGCTAGCGGCAGTTCCGAACTTGGGTCGGCATGGGCCAGGGAACCACAAACGGTGCCCCGCTGGCGGGTTTGGTAATGGCCAACCCATGGCAACATCTGTGCTAGCAGAGGCTGCCGCACCCCTAGCTCGGGCCAGCGCAACAACGCGTCCTGTGTCACGGCCGCGCCCACTTCAATCGCACCATCAACAATGGCGATGCCTTGCAATTCCCCCAGACCGGCGATGTCGATCAGGACTTCCGGTGTCGCCAGGCGCATGTTCATCATCGCGCCCAGGGATTGTCCGCCGGCGCAGATCCGCGCCCTGTCGCCCCGATTTGCCAACAGGGCCAGGGCCTCGCCCAGGTTGTCGGGACGGGCATAGTCAAAGGCGGCCGGCTTCACTGGCCCAACCCCAACCAGGCCAGCAGGCGCACAAACAGGCCGGCCGGGGCGCCGGCATCGCCAACCTGGCCCACCAGCCGTTTGAAGAATTGATTGATTAAGGCGCGCGCCGCGCCATCCATCATGCGTCCGCCGACCGCCGCCAGTTTTCCAGAAATTTGCACGGAATAGATATAATCGACCCTGGTGCCCGCCGCCGTCTGGTGCATCGTCACACGGCCTTCTCCCTGGGAATTGCCCAACGGCCCCGTCGCCCCGCCTATCAGACGCAAAACATGGGGCGGGTCCAGATCCTGCAAAGCCACCGTAGTTACGAACCGCCCCTTGACTGGCCCCACCCCCAGGGTCACGTCGGCCCGGTAGGCGTTTTCGCCCGTCATGGTCAGGGCGTGGCATCCGGGTATAACGGCGGCCAATTTCCGCTCGTCCAGCAGAATGGCCCAGACATCCTCAGGCGCGGCAGGAACGAAGGTACTGCCCTGCCCCTGCAAGGCATGGCCGTCCACAATCCTAGGCAACACAACCGGGCCTGCGGGCTCCTCCCCCAGCAGCAGTTCGGCAAGGCGGGAGCGGGTCAGGGGCAAAGTAGTCAGTTCCACGCCAACGGCATCGGCTACCCCATTGGCGATACAGACCGGGGTCGACATACAATTGCCTTCGCCCAGACCCTTGGCGCCCAGAGGCGTGAAGGGCGACGGGGATTGATCATGCAGGATGGTCAACTCTGGAATTTCCATGACTGTCGGCGCTAGATAGTCGGCCATAGTGCCCGCCTGAAAGCTGCCGTCAGGGGCATAGGCCAGTTCCTCCAGCAGCGCCGCGCCCAAGCCCTGGGCAAAGCCGCCCCTGATCTGACCATCCGCCAGCATGGGGTTCAACAGCCGGCCCGCGTCATGCATGGTGACATACTTATCGATCCGTACCGCATAGGTCTCCGGGTCGACCTCGACACCACAGAAATCGAAAATGAAGCCATAAGCACCCGACGAATTGATGCGGTCGCCTTCGTCGGGCTCGGCCAATTCCGGCATGTTCCAGAACGCGGTTTCGCGCAGGCCGGCGCCCGCACCCTCGGGAATAGACAGGGGCGACCAATGGGCCTTGGCAGCGGAGCGGCCCAAGGGCAATGAATTATCCGGGTTGCCCTGGGCGAATATGCGGCCATCGCCATAGGCGACCTGACCCGGCGGGATGTTCAAGTCCACCGCCGCGATCAAAGTCAACCGCTCCCGCAGTTGCATCGCCGCAGTGTGGGTGGCGCCCGCAACGGCACCGGCGAAGCGGGAGGAATAATTGCCCGAGGCGATGGTCCACGGGTCCTTGGCGGTGTCATGTTCGGTGGCAACGGCGACCTCCGCCGGATCCATGCCGAAGACGTCCGCAACCACCTGAGCTAGCACCGTGCGGTGGCCCTGCCCCTGGGGCACGGAGGATACCGCGACGCTAATGGCGCCGGAGGGATCGAATGCCACCGTTGCCGTGGCCAGGGCGCCATTCTTGGGTCCGGCCCGTTGCCGCTGTTCCGGGCTCAACAAAGTGGTGATGTAGCCCATGTTAGAGATTGATGGTTCCACCACCACCACATAACCGATGCCATACAATCGCCCCTCGGCCCGGGCGGCATCGCGCCTGGCCTTTAATTCGGCCAGGCCGCCTTCCCGCGCTGCGCGGTCCATGCTGCGAGCATAGTCGCCGGAATCCAGCAATGCGCCCGGCGCCGTGCGGTAGGGCATGGCCTCGGTCGGCACCAGGTTACGCCGGCGCAGCTCCAACGGGTCCAGACCCAGCTTTGCCGCCGCCTTGTCCAACAGCCGCTCCAGCGGGAAATAGATCTGCGGCCCGCCAAAGCCCCGCATCAGGCCCGTGGGTGTCTTATTGGTCACCACCACCCGGTTATGGATTGCCAAATTGTGGATGGCGTAGGCACCGGTCATATTGCCGTGCATACGGTAGAGCGTCGCCGGCTCCGGCGCCCGCAAAAACGCGCCACAATCCTCCAACTGGTCGTAGTCCAGGGCCAGGATGCGGCCCTCCG
>CAUZBE010000338.1:0-4121 GCA_963577885.1 Alphaproteobacteria bacterium | reverse complement strand
TTCGATGTCTAGTCCACCAGTAATGCCGGCCACGGCGTTGCCTTGAACCGGCACCGCCAATTTGCGGATTTCATCGACTGCCAATTCTATTTGTTCGGATTTGCGGATGGTCACCGTGACGGCGTTATTACGGTTATGCTCGCCCAGATCGCGATAACCGATGCGCTTGGCGCGCAGGGCCGGGCGCACTGAATCCACCAGGGCGGCCAACCGCTCCTGCACTACGACCGTAGCCTCGACCTCCAACAAAAGATGCGAGCCGCCCTGCAAGTCCAGGCCCAGGTTGACCTGCTTATGGGGCAACCAGTCGGGCAATCCTGCGGCGGATTGTTTGGACAGGAAATTCGGGAGTGTAAAAGCCACGCCGAGTACACACAAAACGGCAACGAGGGTGACTTTCCAGGGAGAAAAATACAGCATGGCGGGGCAGTAAGACCTATTTTTTGGAGCCGAAGCTAAAAAACGATTTCTTCGGGGTGGGTGCATCGGCGCCACTGCCAGCCTCACCATCACCATTCGCCTTGGTGTCACCCTTGCCGCCACCGCTGCCGCTCGCTACCGGTGCCCCCTTGCTCAGCACATCCGATAGAGTAGACGAGATCACCTTGACCCGGACATTTTCAGCCAGTTCCACCTGCACGGTGTTTTCATCGAGGACCTTGGTCACCTTGCCCATCATGCCGCCGCCTGTGACCACCTGATCGCCACGGCGCACAGTCGAGACCATTTCGCGATGGTCCTTGGCTTTTTTTTGCTGTGGGCGGATCAAAAAGAACCAAAAGACGACAAAAATTAGCAATAGCGGCATCAATTGAATAAACATATCACCGCCGGGCGCACCGCCGGCCTGTGCATAAGCGGGCGAAATTAGCATAAAATTCTCCGGTATCTAGCTTGAGGCGGGCGGACTATAGCCCCGCCGTTGTGGATTGCAAATGTTAAAGCATAGTATCAGGTACGGTTTCATCCGTCACAAACTATGACCCTACTGGGTTGAGGGCGCCATTTATACCAAGTGGCACTAATAGGGACCCACCGAGATGTCTTGCGCGTATTTTCGGAAAGGGCGTGCGGTGTGGCGATACAGTATATCGTTAGGCGCGCACACACACCCGAGGGCGGGCCGAGGCAATCTCACGGGGTCCCTATTAGTGACGATTGGCATCTGACCGTTGACCGCCAAGGCCGGTATGTTTAGGTTCCCGCCCGTCCGATACCACAAGGCTAATTAGTAACCCCATGCCCGCTTCGAAGTCCGACAAGACGCCTAGCCTGAACCCAGGACTTGTCCGCCTGCTGGGCCGGATCGCTGATGCCCTGGATCGGCTGTCACCCCTACCTGCCGGTCGCATTGACCTGGATAGTGCCGATGCCTTCGTCTGGCACGCGGACGAGGCGACGTTGGAGCCGATTACCAAAGTCAGCCGCATCGAATTGCATCTGCTCCGGGGCATAGAGAGCCAATGCGAGACATTGTCGGAAAATACGCGCCGCTTTGCCGACGGGCTGCCGGCCAACAACGCCCTGCTATGGGGCGCCCGCGGCATGGGCAAAAGTAGTTTGGTAAAAGCGATTCACGGCGCCATTGTCGAGGCACAGCCGGGCCGCTTGAAACTGGTAGAAATTCATCGCGAGGATATCCCCTCCCTACCCCGGTTGTTAAAGCAGTTGCGTCACGGCGCCCACCGCTTTGTGTTGTTTTGCGACGATCTGTCGTTCGATAACGACGACGCCTCGTACAAATCCCTGAAGGCAGTGCTGGAAGGTGGCATTGAGGGGCGACCCGGCAATGTCATCTTCTATGCAACGTCCAACCGCCGGCACCTGATGCCCCGGGATATGATGGAGAACGAACGCTCCACCGCGATCAATCCGTCAGAAGCAGTGGAGGAAAAAGTCTCCCTATCGGATAGATTCGGTTTGTGGCTAGGTTTTCACAATTGCAGTCAGGAAGACTTCATTGCCATGCTGGATGGCTATTGCCGCCACTACAAGCTGTCGATTGGACCAGAGGCGTTGCGCGCCGAAGCCATCGAATGGTCGGTAACCCGCGGCGCCCGCAACGGCCGGGTAGCCTGGCAATTTATCCAGGACCTGGCCGGCCGTCTGGGCGTCCAGATCGACTAAGATTGACCGCCGCCGCAGCCTGCTTGGTGGTGAGATGCTGGGCCGGGTTGACGGCCTTGCGGCCACGGCGGATTTCGAAATGCAGCTGCGGACGGGTGATATTGCCGGTGCTGCCTGAACGTGCGATCGGTTGCCCCCGGCGCACCACGTCTCCAACCTTCACCAACAGGGTCTGATTGTGGCCATAGGCGGTCAGCCAGCCGCCCCGATGGCGCAATAGTACCAGATTGCCGAAACCCCGTAACTCGTTGCCCGCGTATACCACCACGCCATTGTCGGCGGCCCGCACGGGCGTACCTTTTTTTACGGCGATATTTATGCCGTCGTTGTGCAGACCATTCGCCTTCACGCCAAAGCGCGATATTACGCGGCCTTGTACCGGCCAGGCAAAGCGTCCGCCCGCCCGGGCCGGTGGCTGGGTGGTGACGGGATGCCTAGCCTTGGGCTTACCCCGTGGCGTGGGCACCGCGGCACCTTTATTTTCTGGCGTGTTTTCAGATTGTGCCAGGGCACCAGTGTCACTGGCGGGTAGAGCTAGGCGCTGGCCAAGGCGGATCTTATAGGGCGGCGGCATCTTATTGCCCCGTGCCAGGGCATAGAGCGAGACGCCACGTTGTCGGGAAATCGAATATAGGGTGTCACCGGCCACCACCCGGTGATAGCGCACGGCGGGTATTTTCAAACGCTGGTCCTGGCGCAACCGATAGGGCGGCTGCAAACCATTGGCGACGATCAGATCGCGCAAGGCAACCCCAGAGCGCCTGGCGATAGCATATAGCGTCTCGTCCGCCGTTACCACATAAGCGCCGGCGGCCAAGGGCTTCGACAATACCTGTTTCGCCACCGCCTGCGATCCCGGTTTACCGTCCGATCCGGACTTGGTGCCATAGACCAGGGGCGCCGGGATCGGCCGGGCGCAAGCCGCTACCAGAAACAGGGTTCCTAGTAAAAGCACCGGTTTTGCGTAATGGCCCCACATGGCCGGAAGATACTCTCCCATCTCTTCGCCGGCAAATCTCAAGGCGTGCCAGAGCACATTCAGGCTATGTCCGGTCGGGCGGCAGGCCGGTCATCAGAGGCACGAAGCGGGCATCCAGCAAGGCTTCTTCCTGGAAGCCGTCGTCGCCCCGGATAACCCGCATCAAGGTCTGCTCACCCGATGGCCCCACGGGCACCACCATGATACCGCCTTCGTTCAACTGGTCGGCCAGGGTGCCGGGCATTTGCGGCGCCGCGGCCGTCACGATGATGCGGGCGAAGGGAGCCAATTCTGGCCAGCCGCGGTTGCCGTCACCCAACCGCGTAGTGATATTATGCAGCTTCAGGGCCTCAAAGCGGGTTTCTGCCGGGGCCAGCAGCGAGCGGTAGCGCTCTATGGTGCAGACCCGTCGGCATAATTTGGATAGTACGGCGGCCTGATAACCCGAGCCCGTACCAATCTCCAATACCCGGTCGCGGACTCCGAGACGCAGGGCCTGGGTCATGAAGGCGACTATAAAGGGCTGGCTGATAGTCTGGCCTTGGCTGATGGGCAGAGGTATATTCTCGTACGCTTCCGAACGTAGAGCCTCGGGCACAAACAATTCTCGGGGCACTCTTTCCACGGCGCCCAAAACCCGTTTGTCAGTGATGCCCTGCTTTCGCAGTTCCATGACGAGGCGGATCTTGTTCGCCTCGTAACTCATTTAGTAAACGTCGACTTGAGCTGCTTCAGCGTCTTGTTTTCGGTCAAATCCAAATGCAGAGGCGTAATCGCGATGCGTCCCGCCTCCGTCACCGCCAGATCGGTGCCGGCTTTCGGCACACCCTGAATAGGACGAAATCCGATCCAGTAATAGGGTTGTTCACGCGCGTCGATCCGTTGTTCTATATTCAAGGTGGAGAAGTCGCGCCGGCCCTGGCGGCAGACTTCGATGCCCTGAACATCGTCGGGCAGTACATCGGGAAAATTTACGTTCATCAGCACATCCGCCGGCCAGCCCAAAGCCACCAGA
>CAUZBE010000337.1:0-4133 GCA_963577885.1 Alphaproteobacteria bacterium | reverse complement strand
ATTTGAACTTCAGCTTGTGCACCGTGGCATTCCGCCAGAAGCACTAAAGAGAAGAATACACACAATGAGTAAACGTAAGTCTGATACGTTATCGAAGTCTTCCCAGAAAGCCGAGCAGATAAGCTCCCCGTCGACAAGGCCGCACTTCCTAGTGGGGTCACGGTATCTAGCATCAGACGAAAGAGTGCGACAATTCGCAAGAAAGTATCCCGGCGAAATCGTGATCACTCTAATGCCCCCAAAGGCTCCAAAACCAAAGAAGAAGGGGAGTTAGGCATGGGAAGTCTTACATGGCATGGCTGGCAAGCCAGCTTGAAGAACGCCCACGGGATAACTGGGATTATCTGTGGCGGTAACCTGCGTAAACGCCCTAGTGAGGATGCGGATAAGACGTCTTAACAAGCTAAAGATGATAAGCAGAAGGAGAATGAAGATGGTACCCCAATTTAATGAAACAATTGAGGAATTACTAGTGGAAACTCTGCGGTTGCTACCGACAGAGGCCTTTTGGTTCGAAAAAATACGTTTCTGATGTTGGTCGTTCTTAGTCCTCGGCGCGCCCCGGCTTATCCACCGCGAAGCGCCAGCCGTCACCGTGGGAGACCACCCAACCGGCGGTCGGTGCAGCGAAATGGGTGCCGAACACCAACACCTCATCATCGCCATAGCGTTGCAAAAATTCTCGGCGCGTGTTCCGTGCCCGGTCCACGTCGTGATCGAACTTGCTGGCCACATGAGGCAGGCCTATCTGAATAGGATGGTGCATCATATCACCTGTTATCACGGCGCGCTGGCCGGCAGAAGTAATCACCACGCTGACATGTCCCGGCGTATGCCCGGGCGTCGGCTCAAGGCGCACTTCATCACTGACTTGATGGTCAACATCGACCAGTTCATGCAGGCCCGCATCGATAATAGGCCGGACCGAATCCTGATTGACCGCGATCAAATCCATTACCCCTTCCGCGATTTCCGGATCAATATCGCCGGCCATGTCCGCCACCGTCTCTTGGCGCCAATGTTCCCATTCGGTCCGGCCGAACAGGTAACGCGCATTTAGAAATGTCGGCACCCATTCGCCGTTGGATAAAACCGTGTTCCAACCCACGTGATCAATATGCAGATGGGTGCAGAGTACAATGTCGATGGTTTCAGCCGGATAGCCAGCCTTGGCAAGATCTTCAAGGAAAGAACCCTGCAGTTGGTTCCACCCCGCATTCGCACGGGGTTTGTCGTTGCCGACACAAGTATCGATGATGATACGGTGGCTTTGTGATTCAACGACGAAGGCTTGAATGCAGCTTTTCAGTTCGCCCTCGGCAGTGGCAAAGTGCGGCTGGAGCCATGACTCCTGTTTAATTTCATCCGTGGAAAGATTGCGATAGCCGAATTCCGGCGTTCTGACGGCGCTCGACTCAACGATACGCGTGATCTTTACATCACCAATCCGCCAGCTATCCGTACTCATCTTCATGCTCCCCTAGAATTTGCTTCCGCCGACAATAGTGCGCGTGCGAGCCTGTTTCAAATGGTGTAGGAGAATTTCCGGTTTCACCGCGGCCGGCTGGGCCGCTTTTTGATGAAACAGCCCGATCTCGGAGAATACAGCGATACGTGTTGGTATGCCGGCGACGTAGTCGATTCCGAATTTACTAAGCAGCGTAAACCTTTCATCGCATCCTGTGTCAATCCCGGTGCATTGAAAAATTGGCTGGTGAACAATCGTTTTTAAACCCTATGGGATCTAGGGGTACGGTAACAATTGTTTGATACGGCCTAACAGGGTGGCTTGCATCGTGTTCTATCTCTTATGCTGCCGCCATTTCCACGGCGCCTCGAAACTGCCCGCCCATATCCCGCGTCTGGCCTCTTGGGCTCCCATTTCTGCTGAAACATAATCCTTGGAATAGCGCCTGTACGCCAATGCCCAGCCCTGCCGGACCATCTCAGCGTTGAGATTAATGCTGCCTGCATAGCAGACTGCAATCAATCGTTTATATCGGTCGAACGCATTACCCTCACAACGGACTGGTTGTGAGCCTGCGAGGGCGTGTAGGGCGTTTGTGGAAGCCTGTCCGCAGCGGTATGCGGTGCCGTCGCCCCGAAGACACTCCTGACGAGCCTCAGGGGCGTCTATACCGTGCAGCCTGATCTTGCTCTCGCCAATCCAGATGGTATCACCGTCTACGATGCGGGGAGTGCCTGAGGGGTCCGCGCAAGCGGTTGCGGAGGTCGCCAAAGATATCGCGATTGCCAGTACGATGGGTCGTAGCATTGGGATGCCTTGCCGTCAGCTAATTCCGGTATTGCTTGCCTATTTACTTATGCGGCCATCGATCAATCTTGACTTCGTAAGTGCTAAAAACACCTTGCACCTATTTGTTGTGAGCGTCTTTGTAAGCAGACTTACTGCTGGTTGCGTCCCACACACGGACATAAAATGTACAGCGTCGGTCATCGCGAATTTTTTGCAGGACAACCTCATATCATTGCCCAATTGCACTGAACCGAACGTCGGGAAAAAACTTCTACTTAGACAGTCCCACACCGCGATCCAATAATTTACTGGTATCAGCCTGTCCTAACGCTAAAGGTCTTACTGCCAAACTGCAATGATCAGCCGATCACAACGTGCCGAATCCGGGATTCGATCCTCATTATTTAATCCATCTATGGTGCCGGATCGGGTTGAACGCAGAGATTGTTGCCCATAACCTTTTGTGGCAGCCTTCCATTTGGGGATTGTCAAAGGACGCACATGATGGAAAAGAGAAGTTTTGGAAACACTGGTCTCGACGTCTCCCGCTTGACGTTTGGCTGCGGTGCTGTTGGCGGCCTGATGACTAAAGGTGATGCCGCCGATCAAGACCGCGCCATCGCCTGGGCACGGGACAACGGCATTAATTTTTTCGACACGGCGGCGAGTTACGGAAACGGCATCTCGGAGACCAACCTGGGCCGTGCGCTAAACGGTAACACAGACGGCATCGTGGTCAGTACCAAGGTTGGTCTGAGCAATGATGATTTGACCGACATTGCAGGCGCCGTGGCCAGGTCCCTTGACAATAGCCTGACGCGGCTGAAGCTTGACCACGTCGATATCTTTCAGTTACACAACACCTTGGGTCGTCCAGATTTCCGAGGCACGCTTAACGTCGACCAAGTGTTGGATGATGTTATCCCAGCCTTCGAAAAACTGAAGGACGCAGGCAAGACGCGCTTCCTGGGCTTTACGGCCAAGGGCGAAGCCGCCGATCTGCACAAACTCATTAAATGCGGCGCCTTTAGCAGCGCACAGGTTTTCTACAACCTACTTGTTCCGTCTGCCGGCGAAGCGGTGCCGAAAAATTATCCGGCCGACGACTTTCGTCAACTCCTTGATGTCGCGTTGGACAACGGCGTCGGTGCAATTGGCGTGCGCGTACTTGCCGGCGGCGCCCTATCCGGCAGCGAAGCGCGCCACCCGCTCGGAATGCCGTCAGTCGAACCCATTGGGTCAGGGACCGACTACGCGACAGACGTGCAGCGCGCCCTTCAGTTCGCCCCGCTGGTTGTTGCTGGGCATGCCGCAAGCTTGACTGAGCTGGCGGTGCGCTATGTCATTTCCAATCCGGCCCTCCCGACAACAGAAATTGGTATCGCGACGCTTGAAGAATTTCAGCAGGCAGTCGCAGCCGTAAACAAAGGGCCGCTGTCGGACGACGCGTTAGCGCAGATCAAGACGGTGCAGGCGGGATTTGCGACTTTCCGCAAACCCGGAGGCTATCTGGGGAATGTCGGCTAGACTGTAACGTCGGTTTGGGAGCCTGGCTGGATCAAGGCCTGGCACGGCGGTAAGCTGCGATCAACGCCTGAGTTCCATCTTTTGGGAGGTTTGCGCCACGATCGGTTGCGTCGAGACATTTACGACTATGTGTTCCATGAACTGTCATCCGACCTTGTGCGGCATGCGGGTCGAAGTCCGGGACGGCGAACTGCTCAGCATCAAAGGCGATAAGGATAATCCCGACAGTCAGGGTTTTCTCTGTATTCGTGGCCAGGCTTTGAAGCAGATCATCGACATACCGTGCGAGTGTTAGCCCAGTAATTGTAATGTCTTGACCTTCACCATTAGCTACACGCAGAGGTTTTCT
>CAUZBE010000336.1:0-4134 GCA_963577885.1 Alphaproteobacteria bacterium | reverse complement strand
TCGCTGTTTACGGCCGTTATTTATCCCTAAAAAGGTGGCCAAGGGACCTTAAGTTAGGGTCAGACGTAGGTTCTTCTCCTTTCTCCTTGCCCGCAACTAAAACTGAAGCATCTAGTGGTTCATCTGACAAAGCGCGAGTATAAATTTTTTGGGACCGGACTATGCGAGCTCGGGCCGCCTGTCACGCAACTCAGGTGTTGCTTGCTCATAAGCATGGCCGATCCGAAATCCGCCGGCCTCATCGCCGGGAAAAGTGGTAATTTGTAGCGCCATCGGTAGGCCAAATTCGGCATCGAATCCGGTCGGTACCGACAGGCCGGGAAAGCCGATAAAGTTTTGCACGCCGGTCAAATTGCGCGCCAGCCCAATGAAGTTTATCTCTTTACCATTCACCGTGGCCATCAGGGTCTCGACCGGTGCCGCCAAACACGGAAAGCCGGGCGACAGCAGGGCATCGTAACCGGCCAGCATGTCCGCCATCATACGTTTCAGCGCCTTCCGGCGATTGAGGGCATCCATATACATCGCCAATGTGGTTTTTTTTGCATTCACAATCCGTTCTTGTAACAGGATGCCGTAGCCGTCCGGGTTTTCCGCATGCCGTTCGCCGTGTACACGGAAAAACTCCGCATCCGCGATGGCGCGCCGATGCGGATTGATTTTGGCGGCGAACGGACAGGCGACGGTTTCGATCTTGGCGCCGAGGCCACGCAGGACTTCGAGTGCTGCATCGAACGCATCGGCAACCGGCTTGTCGATTTCCACATCGAGCAGATCCGGACAGACAGCCAGCTTCGAGCCATTTACGCCCTTTTCCAGCCCAGCGGAAAAATCCTCGACCGGCAAATTGGCGGAGTACGGGTCGTCGTGATCGTATCCGGCGACATTTTGCAGCAATAGCGCGCAATCACGCACGGTCCGCGTCAACGGACCGACATGGTCGAGGCTGGTAGCGTTGGGATAGACGCCGCGGACGCTAATACGACCATATGTCGGTTTCAAACCAACCGTCCCGCAAACTGCTGCCGGTCCCCGCACCGAGCCACCAGTATCGGTGCCGAGCGCACCCGGCACCATATACGCGGCGACCGCCGACCCGGACCCACCGCTCGAACCCGATGGCACCCGGTTCGGATCCCAAGGATTGCGGCAGGCGCCGTGATGGGGGTTTTTAGTCGCCGATTCAGCGGCGAATTCGGCGGTGTTGGTTTTGCCGATCATAATCGCACCGGCCTCACGGAACCGCCGCACACAGATGGCATCCTGGTCGGGGACGTTGTCGGTAAAGAAACTCGACCCCTGAGTGGTCCGCACCCCGGCACTGTCGATAATATCCTTTACGCCGATCGGTATTCCGTGGAGCGGCCCGCGCAGTTTCCCCGCTGCAATCTCCTCCGTCGCCTCTTTGGCCTCTTCCCGGGCGCGGTCGTGGGCAACGGTGATAAAGGCGTTAAGGGTCGGGTTAAGCGCGTCAATTCGCTCCAAATGTGCATCGGTCACCTCGAGCGGCGAAACATCTTTGGCCGCGATCTTCTCTCCCAGCTCGACAATGGTGAGTTCGCACAATTCGCTCCCGGACATGATGTTCCCCCCTCCAATTCGAAATTTTACCCAAGCGCCTTCATCATCGCCTCGGCAATGTCGAATAGTCGCCGGTCCTTGAACCGTCCCGCAATGAGCTGCAAGCCGACGGGCAACCCGGTCGGGCCCTCGAACAGCGGCAGCGTTACAGCAGGTGTACCAAGCGCCGCCCAGACCGAGTTGAAGATGTTGTTGCCGGTCGATGCCAATCCTTCTGGCGGCTCGCCGGGGGCGGTCGGCGTGATCAATACGTCGTAGCCATTGAGGAAATCGTCGATTTCCAGACGCAGCCGCTCGAGCCTGCAGGTATATTTTCGGTATTCGACGTAGGACGTCCCCATTCCGTCCTTCATTCGGCCTTCGCGCATGGGCGCGCTCAATTCGTCGAGCCGGTTGAAGCGTTCCCACGCAAAGGTACGGGAGAATTCGAAACCACAAATCGTAACGAGGAGGTCTTTGAAGTCCGCATCGACGCCGGGCAGATCCACATCCTTCACTTTGGCACCCATTTCGGAAAGTTTTTTTACGGTTGCCGCCATATGGGCCTGCATATCCTGATCCGCTTGATCCCAATAGGGCGAACGGTAGAAGCCGACCTTCAGATCACCGATTGTCGGCGGTTGCAGGGGCGCGAGCGCTTCTTCCAACAGCACCGACCGCATCAAGGCCAAATCCTCTACCGAGCGCACCATCATGCCGAGGGTATCGATGGTCCGCGTATTCGACATCGTCCCGGCATAGTTTAAATCGCCATAGGTCGGTTTGTAACCGACGGTCCCGCAGTAGGCGGCGGGCCGAATGACCGACCCGGAGGTCTGAGTGCCATAGGCGACCGGGATCATTTTATCGCCAACCGCAGCCGCAGAACCCGACGACGAGCCGCCCGGCGTATGCGCCGGATTGAACGGATTGCGGGTTTTGCCTGGAAACATATAGCCGAATTCTGTGCTGACCGTTTTGCCCAGCAACACGCAACCGGCACTCCGCGTTATTGCGACACAGGCGGCGTCGCGCCCGGGCCGGTGGCCCTGATGGATCGCTGTGCCGTAACTGGTCGGCATATCGGCGGTATCGATAATGTCTTTGACGCCGAACGGCACGCCCGCCGCCGGCCCGCCATTGCCCGATTTATCGAGGTCCCGCGCCCGCGCCAAGGCATTGTCCCGATCAAGATACTCCCAGGCCAGAACCGCCTCTTCTCGCTCGGCAATGCGTTCAAGACAACTGGCGACCCAGCCTTCGGCGGTCAAATTTCCCGCCTCCATCGCTTTCAAGCCCTCGGTAGCGGTCAGTTCATGCACTTCGGCCATCGCTTCACACTCTCGCTATTTGCCCTTGCGACATACACAAACGCCGGGTGGTCCTGACTGAAACGGCCTAACTGTTGGTGGGCAAGCCTTCAGCATGGGACAAGGCCCGAACACGTTCCGACAATTGGCTTTTCACCGGACTTGGACTCCACCCAGACGTCGCAGATAATGCGCAATTTATTGTCCTCAGGCTCTATCGACTTGACGACGCCTTTCGCGACGGCAAACTCGTTCGAACCCATTTGGCGGCGGAAAATAAGGTCGGAACGACCGCCTGTGAACCACCCGCCTTCGAAGCACAGACGCATCATTCGAAATATCAGAGCGGCCACCTGCGGCCCCACGGCAATGGGACCCGACAGCCCCTCGATTTCGGCGGCGGCCTGGTCGTTGTGCAGGGTCTTGACACCGCCGGCATGGAACATGTCGGTCGAGAACTGGCGGGCGATTTCCGGCAGGCTATATCCGACAGGTGTCTCTTTGGTTATGATTGCCATTTGTACGGGCTCTCTCGTCAGATGTGTTCGGCTTTGATGCCTGAATCGATTCCATCACCTTCGCGCGTGGTCGTTCGTTTTAGAGCGTCGAGGACATGCACGCGGGTGGTGCGAAAGACAACATCGCCCGCTTCGTCGTAGCCCTCGGAATAGAATTCCACAAATTCGCGGTCATTGCGAATCCACTTATCGGCGATCCGGCCGGAGACCGTAATGGTCATGCCCGCCAAAATGGGTTTTACGTTTTCCATACCCCACTTGTAGAACATGCCCCTGACATTGTACTTCCGCGAAAACAACCAGCGCGGGGGCCGATACTGGATCTGCGGCGGCGCGATACGACTGCCGCCTTCGGAGCCCAGTATATACATTGCGTGGTAGTCGTCATCGATGAGGCATTGCTTGTCGATATCTTCGGAACTGACCACCCACTCGAGTTCGCCGAGATCGCTCCCGACCTCTATGTCATCGTAAACTGTACGCTCGCCGTGATCATCGCGGGCTATTCGCGTCTTAGACGTCTGACTCATTTAAGCCTCCATCTAGCGGCCCGGCACCGAGTGGCCCGTATTAAAATTATTAGATTGTCATCATTTTTTAAGCTGGCGACGATCTCAGCCCACCTGCCTCTTATTGTTTTTATAATTCCAATTTAGATTGAAAATCGTCATATTGTCAATTAGCATGATTGTCCTACTGTTTTAACCAATTTCAGGATTTTCTAAATGGTGAGTTTTAGAGTAAAA
>CAUZBE010000335.1:0-4138 GCA_963577885.1 Alphaproteobacteria bacterium | reverse complement strand
CAGAACCCGGGACAGCTCGGTCAATACTGGTATAATGTAGCAACGGGCGCCAAGGACGCCCACGGCGGCAGCGATCCTGGCGCGGGAAAGGTGGCGGTCGACCTGGCGCAGCATTTCGGCCACTTGGCGTTGCACCAGCGGCGCCAGGTGGCCGGTCCCGCCCGCCGCTTCGTTGGACAGCACCGCCAGGGGGTTTTTCAGGGCATGGGCCAGGTCGCCCGCGTGGGTCCGGGCACGGTTGATCACGGCGGCCTGATGTCCCAACAAGGTATTGATCTCGTCGGCCAGAGGCTGGATCTCGTTGGGAAAGGCGCCTTCCAAATGATCCGCCTGTCCGGCCCGGATCGCCGCCAGGGCACGGCCGATCCGCGCCAGGGGCCGCAGGCCGATCTGTACCTGTAGTACCATTGCCCCAATCAGGCCAAGGCCTAGTATGACCAGCGCCGCCGCCAGCAGGCGGTCAAACCGTGCTATATCTGCCTTGCTGCCGGCGCTATTGCCGGCCAGTTGAAACAAAAACGCGCCCTCGACCTCCGGCAGGATCAGGCGCCGGGCGGCCAGCCGCAGACCGATACCGTTCGGCCCAGTAATATTCCGGAATGTCAATCCGGCGGCCTCCGGTTGATCAAACGGCAGGGTGCCGTCCCACAAGGACCGGGACCGCAGGACCGGGCCATCGGCCCCGACAATCTGCCAATACCAGCCCGACAGGGGTTGTTGGAAACGTGGGTCCGGCAAGGGCCGGCGCAGGCTTGGCCCGGCCGTGGCATCCCATTCGCTGGCCGCGATAACGCCCTCTAGCTGGGCGCCCAAGTTTTCGTCAAAACCCCGGCGCACCTGGTTGGCGAACAAGGCCGATAACACGGCCCAGGCGACCAAAAGGGCAATGGCGCACCACAAGGCCGCCATAGCGATCAAACGTAGCCGCAGGGAATTGCCCCTAGGCGTCATGGCCCGCTTCGTCGCCTGGGTCATCGCTAACGTCATCGGGCACCGTCAGGCGATAGCCCAGGCCGCGCACGGTTTCGATCAGGTCGGCCCGGATTTTGCGGCGCAGGCGGCCGATAAAAACTTCCACGGTATTAGAATCCTTATCGAAATCCTGTTCGTACAAATGTTCAACCAATTCCGTGCGCGAAATGACCTTGCCCGCATGATGCATCAGATATGACAGCAGACGAAATTCCAGAGCGGTCAGGGAAACGGCCTGGCGATCCAGGCTTACCCGCGCCGCGGCGATATCAAGGCGCAAGGGCCCGACGTGAATTTCATTGCTGGCGTGGCCCGCCGCGCGGCGCAGCAGAGCCCTGACCCGGGCTAGCATCTCCTCCATATGAAAGGGCTTGGCCAAATAATCGTCGGCCCCGGCATCGATGCCGGAAACCTTGTCGGACCAGCGGTCCCGTGCGGTGAGGATCAGGACAGGCATATTGCGGCCGGCTTGGCGCCAGCGCTGCAAAATGGTTATGCCGTCCATCTCCGGCAATCCCAAATCCAGCAAAACTGCGTCATAGGGTTCCGTATCGCCCAGGAAATGGCCCTCCCTGCCAGCATGGGCCACGTCAACCGCATAGCCGGCATCGGCCAGGGCGCCGCGCAGCTGCTGGGCTAAATCCTTGTCATCCTCAACCACCAGCAGCCGCATCAGCGCCGCCCCCCGCCTTGTAGAAGCCGGCCCGAGCGGGCGTCTACCTGCAATCGTCGGACCTTGTCGCCTGGCGCCAGCAGCTTAAGGTGATAGACTCAGTTTCCCTGGGCGTTCCGGGCTAGATTGGCATCCAGCAGGCGCCCCGGGTGGCGGTCCCCGATCCGCCGTAATATTCGTTGCAGAGGTAGAACATTGCCGGCGCTGACCGCATCGCGGGCCCGGTCATGGTCCCGGCCGCCGCTATTCTCCCCCGGACGGCGCCCCTGTGGCACCAGCATCGCCGGACTTTGGCCCCTGGGCGCGGCACTTTCAGATCCGGCACCCGGCCATGCCTGGATCGGCCAAATTTGCGCGGGCCGCGCAACATGATCCGCCCAGCCCATCGCTGGCAGCGCAAGGACAGCGGTCAGGATCACGATACTGAGTATAGGTCGAACCATGACCTATATTAGCCGAGACTATCTGAACCGTGGGTGAACGAATTAGCTGTCCGCGATAGGTTATCGGACAGCTATTGTTGACTTGGCGGGCTCCAGGCAGGTATCAGACGGCACGCGGGGCCGTCAGCGGAGCCGTGGGGACGTATCTTTAGCATTTTTACAAGAACGGCGGATCGATTAGGCATGGCGTCCTATCAATATATTTTCACCATGCGCGACTTGCGCAAGGTTTTCCCCGGCGGCCGGGAAGTCCTGAAGGATATCACCCTTGCCTTTTTGCCGGGCGCCAAGATTGGTGTCATTGGCGGCAACGGCGCCGGCAAATCGACCCTGTTGCGGGTCATGGCGGGTTTGGAGACCGAATTCATCGGCGAAGCGTGGGCCGCCGAAGGGGTCCGCGTGGGGCTGTTGTCCCAGGAACCTGAACTGGACCCGGAAAAGGACGTTCAGGGCAATGTCACCGATGGGGTGAGGGCCACCAAGGATTTGCTGGACCGCTTCGAAGCGGTCAGCGCGCGCTTTGCCGAAGAGTTGACTGACGACGAGATGAACGCCTTGATCGAGGAACAGGGCGAATTACAGGAACAGATCGAGGCCCAGGATGCCTGGGATCTGGACCGCCATATCGAGATAGCCATGGACGCCCTGCGCTGTCCGCCGGGTGACGCGGATGTCACCAAATTATCCGGTGGCGAACGGCGGCGGGTGGCGCTGTGCCGGCTGTTGCTTGAAAAACCTGATTTGTTGCTGTTGGACGAGCCGACCAACCACCTGGACGCCGAATCCGTTGCCTGGTTGGAGCGGCATTTGCATGATTACACTGGCACCGTGGTGGCCATCACCCATGACCGCTATTTTCTCGATAACGTGGCCGGCTGGATATTGGAGTTGGATCGGGGCCGGGGCATTCCCTACGAGGGCAATTATTCCGGCTGGCTGGTGCAAAAGCAAAAGCGCCTGGCGCAGGAGGGCAGTCAGGAAGAGGCCCGGCAACGCAGCCTGGCGGACGAGTTGGAGTGGATCCAGCAGTCGCCCCGGGCACGCCAGGCGAAAAGCAAGGCGCGCATCCGCGCTTACGAGGAATTGCTGGCCCAGGATATTGACACGGGACCAAAGCGGGCTCAGATCGTCATCCCACCCGGGACCCGGCTGGGCGATCTTGTGATCGAAGCGACTGGCCTGAAAAAAGGTTACGGCGACCGGCTGCTAATCGATGGCCTGGATTTCAAGCTGCCGCCGGGCGGCATTGTCGGCGTAATCGGCCCGAACGGCGCGGGTAAATCCACGCTGTTCCGCATGCTGGTGGGCGAAGAAACGCCCGATGCGGGCACCCTGCGGGTCGGTGATACGGTGACCTTGGGTTATGTGGACCAATCCCGTGATGCGTTGGCCGACAAGGCCACGGTCTGGCAGGAAATCTCTGGCGGCGCGGAAGAGATTGCGCTGGGCAAACGCGGCGTCAACAGCCGCGCATATTGTACCTGGTTTGGCTTTCGCGGCCCGGATCAGCAGAAACCAGTGGGCCAGCTTTCGGGTGGCGAGCGCAACCGGGTACATTTGGCCAAGATGTTGAAGTCAGGCGCCAATCTAATCCTGCTGGACGAACCGACCAACGACCTGGATGTGGATACCTTGCGGGCCCTAGAAGAGGCCCTGCTGGCCTTCGCCGGCTGCGCCATGGTCATTAGCCATGACCGCTGGTTTCTGGACCGCATCGCGACCCATATCCTGGCCTTTGAAGGCGACAGCCATGTGGAGTGGTTCGAAGGCAATTATGAAGCCTATGAAGAAGACCGCAAACGCCGCCTGGGTCATGCTGCTGACCAACCCCATCGCATCAAATACAAGCCGATTTCACGCAGCTAGGTCTAATTCAATCTTCATCTAATTAGGCCTAGCTTTTTTCGTTCACGCTAGTGCGCCCAGGCGCACGGCTCCACAGGGGCGGCGTGGAAACGCCGAGTCGCAGTCGCGGCCTAGAGCAATTTCATTCTAAAAATGCCCAGATCTTTAGAATTTGAGCAATCCCGTACCGAAAACGGACTAATGG
>CAUZBE010000334.1:0-4159 GCA_963577885.1 Alphaproteobacteria bacterium | reverse complement strand
CATAGTCGACCACGCCCAGATCATGGCTGAAAAACATGTTGGTGACGCCGAAATCCCGCTGCAAATCCTGCATCAGGTTCAACACCTGGGCCTGCACCGAGACATCCAGGGCCCGGGCGATGGCGATTCGCTGCCGCTGGCCGCCGGAAAATTCATGGGGGTATTTTTCCAAGTCACTGGCGCGCAGGCCAACCGCATCGATCGCCCAGCCCCAGGACATCCATGGTTTCGCCGACGATGCGGCGCACCCTGTGCCGGGGATCGAGCGAGCCGTAAGGGTCTTGATAGACCATTTGAAACCGCGCCCGGGCGCGGCGCAACTCCTCCAGTGGCAGCCGGGCCAAATCCTGGCCTAAAAATTCGACCCGCCCGGCGGTCGGGATATCCAACGCCATGCACAGGCGGGCCAGAGTGGACTTGCCGCAGCCGAATTCTCCTACCACGCCCAAGCTGTGTCCGGCCTTGATGCTCAAATCAATCCCGTTCAGGGCAAAGACCGTTTTGGGCGGCCGGAACAGGCTTTCCCGCGGCAGGGTGAAATGGCGCTGCAAGCCTTCGACGCGCAGGACCGTTTCGCCCGCAACGGGGCCGTTCGGGGCTGGCCCGCTCATGCCCCTGCCCCCGCATCTGCCCAATGGTGATAACAGGCGACACCATGATCGGGGCCTGGCACCAGCAAACATCGGTGGTCCTCGCGCAACGGTCAGCGAAGGCGCAGCCGGAAGGAAAATCCGCCAGCTCAGGCACGGTACCAAGAATGGTGCTTAGAGGTTCGTCGCGGACACGTCCTAGGCGGGGGATGGCCGCAAACAGGCCCTGGGTGTACGGGTGTGCCAGATTTGCGAACAGGCTGTCCGTCGCGCCCTGTTCGACCAGGGTACCGCCATACATGACGGCAATAGTCTCCGTGGTTTCGCCGATTACGCCCAGATCGTGGCTAATCAGGATCAGCCCCATGCTGGTATCCTCCACCAACTCGTTGATCAGGTCCAAGATCTGGCCTTGGATGGTGACATCCAGGGCCGTAGTCGGCTCGTCCGCCAGCAGAATGTCCTGCGCGCAGCTCAGCGCCATGGCTATCGTCACCCGTTGCCGCTGGCCGCCGGACATTTGATGCGGATAGGCCTCGATGCGCCGGGTCGGATCGGGCAGGCCAACCCGGTCTAGCAGCCGCAGCACCTCGTCCCGAGCATTGGCGCCGCGCAGGCCTCGGTACACCGCAGCGGCTCGGCTATCTGCCGGTCGATGCGGTGTACCGGGTTCAGGGAGGTCATGGGTTCCTGAAAAATCATAGCAATCCGGTTGCCGCGGATCCGACATCGGCCGGTTTCATCCAGGCGCAATAAATCGACGCCATCCAGATCGACCCGGCCCGTGACCCGGGCCCCATCGGGCAACAGACCCATGAGGGCCAGGGCGGGATCGCCCGGCAAAACCTCCAGCAGCAGAAAAATGATCCCCGATGCACCAGATATGGTGATCAGGAAGGTTAGGAACCGGCGGGCCAGAAAAAACGGACATCCATCCGCTTTAACCCTGAATGTCCCGGGGCGCAAGATTGTTTGCCGCAATATGGCCCAGATTAGGCCAAATCACGGCCCCATTGTCCCGGCAGTGTCACTGCCCCTAAAGATAAAAGGGCAGCAAAAAGGTAGTATCATGATTATTGGCGAACTGGACCTAGAGCGGGCCTATATCGATCCCGCCTATCTGGCCGGCGTCAAGGCCTTCCTGGTCTCCGCCGTGCCAACGAATGCCCCTGGAGCCGATAGTGGTGGCAGGCGGGCGGCGCCGACGAGGCATCGCCGGGCAAACTGGAAAACTCCTACCAAGGCTGCGTATATTTGATATCATCCCTCTGATTTTCCGTATATTTGGCGAGAGGTGGATATGGTATTGGATATCAGGCCGCTGGATCAACCGATTGGCGCCATGGTGCAAGGTTGGAAGTCCAAAATGGAGCTTTCCTCAGCCGACGAGGGTCTTATTCGCTCCGCCTTGCGGGACTACCAGGTACTGGTGTTTCGCGGCCATGCGCCGCCCGGCGACAGCGAACTCATAGGTTTCGCCAGCCGCTTCGGTGACTTGGTGAAGGGGTCAAAATGGTTTGGTGATATCGACCCCCAGCCGGAAATTCTGCGGGTGAATAATCTGATTGGCGACGATGCCGTACCCCAGGGCACTGGCGCGTCGGAGGCCCTGGAATGGCACTCGGACTATTCCTACGTGCCGGCGGTGGGCAAGGAAAGCTTCCTTGAGGCCATTGAAATACCGCGCCACGACCAGCCGCGGACATGTTTTTGCAGCCAGTACGACGCCTTTGACCGCCTGCCGCGCGCGATGGTCGAGATGCTGCGCTCGCTGCGCGCCCATCACAGCATTACCAGTTACGTGGCAGGCAGCGAGGACGAAGAGGCGGACCATACGCCCGACGCCGGCGAAGATTTCCGTAAAGGTTTCCAGGCCAAACGGGATCGTGACCGCCAACTCGGCCGTGCCCGCCCGCGCATTCCAGAGGCTGAACACCCCATCATCATGCAGCACCCGGACACCGGGCGGGAAATCCTATATGTGAGCAAGGGCATTACCCGCCACGTGGTGGGCCTACCCAAGGATGAGAGCTCCGCTCTGTTAAAGGAGTTGGCGGCCCATTCGACGAAGCCGGAATGTGTCTATGGGCATGACTGGCAGCCCGGCGACATGATCATGTTCGATACCCTGGGCACCTTGCACCGCCGCGATGCCTGGGCCCCCTCGGAACGCCGTGTCATGCGCCAGCTCAGCACCTACTGGACCCCGCCCGCCGAAGCCGTGGCGGTCTAATGGCATATACGGAAGTACTGTTCATATGACGATTGTATTTTATGATCTGGCCGGCCAGGACGGCCGCAATTTCAGCCCTTATTGCTGGCGCACCCGCATGGCCCTGACCCACAAGGGATTGGATTTTGAGCATCGGGGCACGGCCTTCACCGCCATCGCAGGGGTCGGCGGGGCGGATTACCGGACCGTGCCGATTATCGAGGATGATGGCCGCATGCTGGGGGATTCGACCCTCATCGCGGAACATCTGGAAGATAACTACCCCGACAGGCCGTCCCTGTTTGGCGGCGAAGCGGGGCGCGCGCTGTGCAAATTCGTCCATAGCTGGACCAATTCCGTCGTGCACGCCGGCGTGGCCCCTCTGGTGTTGAGGGATATATACGATCACGTCTGCGAAGAAGACCGGGATTACATGCGCGCCAGCCGCGAAAAGATCTTCGGCAAGACTTTGGAATCGGTGCAGGCCGGCCGCGAGGATCGGCTAAATCGCTTCCGCGCCGATCTTAACCCCCTGCGCCTGACCGTTCGGAGCCAGGCCTTTCTGGGTGGCGAAGGGGCGACCTATGCCGATTACATCGTCTTCGGCGCGTTCCAGTGGGCCCGCACCATTAGCGATTTCCGGATACTGGCTGACGACGATCCGATATTTGCCTGGTTCCAACGCTGTGGCGAGCTGTTCGACGGCCTGGGCCATAGAGCGCCGGGCTATTATTGAAATACCCTGTGCAAGGATTGACCAGATGACGGAATTATACATCGGCGGCCTCCTCTACGATGGTGGCCGCGAAATCGTGGCTGGCCAGGCGGTTCTGGTGCAGGACGGCAGGGTCGCAAAGGTAGCGCCGATGGGTGAATTCGCCGGCTTCGAGGGCGAGACGACCGACACGTCCTGCGGCACCCTGATGCCGGGCCTGTTCGACTGCCATGTACACCTTTGCCTGGGTGCCGAGGGGGACCCGGGCACCGCCGCCGATAAGCTGCTGCCGGGGCAGATCACGATGAAGGCGTTGGCACGGGCCCAGGCCGCCCTGGCGGGCGGTATCACCGCCCTGCGTGATTGCGGCGGTAAGGATTTTCTGGAGTTCGCCGTGCGCGATGCCTGCAATTCCGGGCAACAGATGGGACCGACGATCCACGCCTCGGGCCAGGTGATCTGCATGACCGGCGGCCATGGCAGCCGCACGGGTCGCATTGCCGATGGCATTGACGAGGTGGTCCGCGCGGTGCGGGAGCAAATTCATGCCGGCAGCGATCTGGTCAAAATCATGGCCACGGGCGGCGTCATGACCCCGGGCGTGAACCCGGAGGATGCCCATTATACGGCCGAGGAGATGGC
>CAUZBE010000333.1:0-4177 GCA_963577885.1 Alphaproteobacteria bacterium | reverse complement strand
TCGTGCCCGCTTGATCCAAATTCGGGGCCGAGGCTATTCGCTGCAGCCATGGAAACCAATGCCGTGCTGCCGTATTTGGCCGAAGGCATGTCGGGTGCCCTGGTGGAAAACATGATTTCGGCCCAGAATGAGGCGGCGTAGCGCAGGCTTTGTCGCAATTCCGCAGGCATCATCCGGTGGCCGATGCTTTGTTGCTGGTAGCCAGGGATCAAGGGGCGGATCTGCTGGTGATGGGTGCCTATGCCCATAACCGCATTCGCGAATTGATATTTGGCGGCGCGACCCTAGAAGCCTTGTTGGATGCCACTATGCCGGTGCTGATGGCCCATTAGACTATAATTTCCAGATTGGCCAAACCGCTCCGCTCTACAGCGGAATTTCTAGCATTGTCGCTGAAAGGTGGTAGATAATACGGGTTATGAGCGATCCATCAGCCAACGACCGTCGCACCCTGGTCCTGACCGGGGCCAGCCGGGGTATCGGCCATGCCACGGTAAAGCGTTTTTCGTCGGCCGGGTGGCGGGTCATTACTTGTTCCCGCCATGCTTTTCCGGAAGATTGCCCATGGGAGGCCGGGCCCGAGGATCACTTGCAGATTGACCTGGCCGACCCCGATAATCTGGAGACCGGCATTGCTGAACTGAAAGTGCGCCTAGGCGGTGGGCCCTTGAATGCCCTGGTTAATAACGCCGGCATCTCGCCCAAGGCAGAGGGTGGCGGCCGCTTGTCCAGCTTGACCACGGATCTGAAAACCTGGCAGCAGGTTACCCAGGTGAACTTTTACGCCCCGATTATGCTGGCCCGCGGCTTGCTAGATGAATTGCGCCAGGCCAAGGGTTCCGTGGTCAATGTGACCTCTATCGCGGGCGGTAGGGTGCATATGTTCGCCGGCACCGCCTACGCCACGTCCAAGGCCGCTCTTGCCTCCCTGACACGAGAAATGGCGGCGGATTTCGCGCCTCTGGGCGTACGGGTCAATGCCATTGCACCGGGCGAGATCAAAACCGAAATCCTGTCCCCCGAGACGGAAGAATTATTGGTCCCGACAATCCCCATGCGCCGCCTGGGCACGCCGGAAGAAGTGGCTAAAACCATCTATTTTCTGTGTACGGAACAATCCAGCTATGTGAATGGCGCGGAAATCCATATCAACGGCGGCCAGCACGTCTAAGTGGTCTCATGCGCGTAATTCATAGTGCGGCGCACGAAGGGCACGATCCCAAAGACTTTATCTCCGCCGGCCGCCTGGCGCCGTCACCCGAATGTCCGGAGCGGGCGCACCGCTTGTTTGCCGCCGTCAAGAACGCCGGCTACGAGATATTGCCGCCGCAGGGTCATCGCATGGCCGCCATTGCCGCGGTGCATCCCGCCGACTATCTGGATTTCCTGATGAACGGCCTGGCGACATGGCAAAAGCTTCCCAATTCCAGCCCGGCCATGATGGCAAACATGCATCCGGGACGGCACATGCAGGGGCGGCCCGAGGCGATTGTCGGGCAGGCTGGCTACTACATGGCCAATACCGCCTGCCCCATTAGTCCCGGCACCTGGGGTGCGACCAAGACGGCGGCCCAGGTGGCTCTGACGGCGGCCGACCTGGTCTTGGCGGGAGAGGGTGCGGCCTATGCCCTGTGCCGCCCGCCAGGCCATCATGCCTTTAGCGATCAGGCGGGCGGATTCTGTTATCTCAACAATGTCGCCATCGCAGCCCAATACATGCGTGGCCACGCAGATCGGGTCGCGATCCTGGATGTGGATGTGCATCACGGCAATGGTACTCAGGGCATTTTTTACGATCGGGGCAATGTCTTGTTCTGCTCTCTGCATGGCGATCCGTCCGTGTTCTATCCCTACTTTGCCGGCTATGGTGACGAGCGTGGCGCGGGCGCGGGGGAAGGCTACAATCAAAATTTGCCGCAGCAGCCGGGAACGGGCGATGATCTCTATCTGCAAGCCCTGGCCACGGCGCTTTCAGCGATCAAGGATTTTGCGCCGGATTATTTATTGATTTCCTTGGCGCTGGATGCCCAGGAAAATGATCCCTTGGGCATTCTATCAATTACCACGAATGGTTTTGCCCGCATGGAGCGTGTCATTGGCGCCCTGGGTGTGCCCAGCCTGATCATTCAGGAGGGCAGCTATCTATGCGACGAGATGGCTGATAATCTGCTGGCGTTTCTAGGCGGCTTTGAAGCCAGCCACTAATTATCCGTCTTGATCATCCGGCCCAATATGGGCCGGCCGCCGAAGATGTGGACGTGGAAGTGGGGTACTTCCTGATGCGCATCGGCGCCGTTGTTCGCGACCAAGCGGTAGCCGGAGGTATCGACCCCGGCCAGTTTGGCGCATTCCGCAACAGCCTTCATAAAGCCGCCCATTTCCTCCAGGCTGGCGCCGGCATTAAATTCTTCGAGATTAGTGTACGGCCCCTTGGGAATAACTAGGACATGCACGGGCATCAGGGGATTGATGTCGTGAAAGGCCAGGGCGTAGTCATCCTCGTAAATTTTCTTGCAGGGCAGTTCGCCGCGCAGAATGCGGGCAAAGATATTATTTTCGTCATAGGCCATGGAGCGTCGCTTCCTACTTATTTCTTGTCTTTCTTCTGCTTCTTTTGCTTTACGTCGCCGGCCCCGATGCGCCGTTGATAAAGTACGTCATACACCTCGTCCGGCTGCACTCCCTTGGCAGCCCAAAGCACCAACAGGTGGTAAAGCAGATCGGCGCTTTCCTCCAATAGGGCTTCGTGGCTTTCCGCCAGTGCCGCTACAATGGTCTCGGTCGCCTCTTCCCCGACCTTTTGGCAGATTTTTGGCAGGCCCTTTTGCAGGAGACGGGCGGTCCAGGACTCGGAAGGGTCCGCGCCGCGCCGTTGTTCGATAACCGCGTAAAGCTGATCGAGAATTGCGCTGCCTTGCGCCGCGTCTGGTGTTTCTTGTTCTGGCATAATCGAAGGCTTTCGTTTGCTTACGGGCTGGGTGGCACGGGCCTGATCAGACCAAGTCTCGGGGAACAACATAATATTGCAAATGCCCCGGATGATGCTGCAATTCCGCCCAAGGCTGGTCGAACTGTAAGACCGCCAAACCGCCCGGTGGATAGTCCAACTGCAAATTTTCTATCATATCACTATCGCCCATGCCGGCGTAAAACCGAGCGATTTCGTGTAGGTCAGGATTATGGGCGATGATCATGACCGCCTCCGCTTCATCGGGCAGAGCGCCAATACACCGCCGCATGGCCCGAGCGCCGCAAAGGTACAGCGTCCGCTCGAACCGGGCATCCGGCGGGGATCGTAGGCACGAGGCCACGCGCTCCCAGGTTTGCCGGGTGCGCAAGGCGGAGGAGCACAGCACTAAGTCCAATGGCACGGACAATCGCGCGAGATATTGGCCCAACAACAGGGCCGCCCGTTCTCCCGCCTGGTTGAGAGCGCGGTCGTGATCGTTCTGTTCTGCGCTGCCTAAACCGGCATTGCCGTGGCGTAACAGGTACAAGGCCGGCACCCTAATTCTCTAACCGTACCGGCAGCCCGGCTGCCTGCATGGCCCGCTTGGCATCGGAAATGGAATAGTCCCCGAAATGGAAGATCGAAGCGGCCAGAACCGCATCCGCATGGCCGCTGACAATGCCGTCTACCATGTGATCGAGATTGCCAACACCGCCCGAGGCGATGACCGGCACGCTGACCGCATCGGCCACGGCGCGGGTCAATTCCACATCGAAGCCCTGTTTGGTGCCGTCCCGGTCCATAGAGGTGAGCAGAATTTCCCCGGCACCTAATTCCGTCATGCGCCGGGCCCAGGCGACCCCCTCAATTCCCGTAGGGTTGCGGCCGCCATGGGTAAAGACTTCAAAGCCGCCCTTGCCGTCCCGCTTGGCATCGATCGCCACGACAATGCACTGGGTACCGAATTTACGCGCTGCCTCGGCCACGAAATCGGGCCGGGTGACGGCGGCGGTATTGATGGAGACCTTGTCGGCGCCGGCCAGAAGCAAGTTGCGCACATCCTGGACTTCCCGCACGCCACCGCCCACCGTCAGCGGCATGAAACAATGTTCGGCGGTGGCGCGGACCACGTCATAGATGATGCCGCGGTTGTCTGATGAGGCGGTGATGTCGAGAAAACAAAGTTCGTCCGCGCCGGCCCGGTCATAGATCCGGGCCTGCTCCACC
>CAUZBE010000332.1:0-4179 GCA_963577885.1 Alphaproteobacteria bacterium | reverse complement strand
TGGCGCATGGCATCGTAGGCTTTAACGCAAATTTTTGCCTGCCCATCCAGGCCGCCAAATTCATCCAGGAGCGCGCGGTGGCTGCCAGGGTCCAACAGGCCACGTTCGTCATGTTGACCATGCACCTCAACCAGGGTTCCCCCCAATTGGCGCAGCAGGGAGGTGGAGATGGCCTGGTCATTAACAAAGGCCCGGCCCCGGCCATCAGCACTGATCTGGCGGCGCAATATCAAGCTATCCTCGACCGACAAATCCTGTTGACGCAGAATATCCCATACCGGATGGCTGGCCGGCAGATCGAACGTGGCGGCGGCCATGCCCCGTTCGGCCCCTTCGCGCACCAGGCCCGCCCCACCCCGGCTGCCCAAGGCCAAACCCAGAGCGTCCAACAAGATTGACTTGCCGGCTCCGGTCTCGCCGGTCAGCACACACAAGCCATTCCGCAAATTCAGATCAAGGCGGTCAAACAAGACAATATTGGAAATGGACAGCGCGCTCAGCATGCAAACGCTCTAAAAAACCGAGTCCCAAATTTGGCCATACCAGGGCCTATCAACCGGGACTGTCCGCTGATCTTCGCCGGTCAACAGCGCATAGCTATCCAAATACCATTCGCTGCCCGGATAATTATGGCCCAGAATGGCGGCGGCATTCTTGGCCTCGTCCTGAATACCCAGGGACAAAAAGGCCTCTGTCAGGCGATGCAAGGCCTCCGGCACGTGGGAGGTGGTCTGGTAATGTTTGATAACTTGGCGAAAGCGGTTTATCGCGGCGCCATAGTGGCCACGGTCCAGATAATAGCGGCCAATTTCCATCTCCTTACCGGCCAGATGGTCCCTAACCAGGTCGATCTTCAGCCGGGCATCGCGGGCATATTCGCTGACAGGAAACCGGTCCAACACCTCGCGCAGGGCGCCCAGAGCCAGTTCCGTGATCTTTTGCTCCCGCCCGATATCCGCGATTTGCTCATAATAGCTGATCGCGATCAAATAATAGGCATAAGGCGCATCGTGATTACCAGGATGCAGTTGCAAAAAGCGCCGGGCGGTGAATATAGCCTCGTCATAATTACCACCCAGATACTGCGCATAAGCCGCCATCAATTGCGATTTCCGGGCCCATATGGAATAGGGATGCTGACGCTCTACCTCATCAAAATCAGCCGCCGCGAACCCAGAATCACCGGCCAGCAGCTTATCCATGGCTTGATTATAAATTTCCTCCACCGGGCGTTCCACATAGGCCGGTTCATCCCTGCTGCAACCCATTATAATGACCGACAACGCGACCAGGACTAAAAACGCCCCCACACCGCGCCGGGCGCGATCAACCACCATCCGAGGTTTCGATTGGTTAGGCATGTATGAAGATGATCCCTAAATCCGCCGCTCACAAATTATTGACCATTTATAACACGTTCCAAAATCCAGGCGGACTGCCAAATTCCATAATTTATTAAATTTAGGCGCTACTCTAAAGTATCAATGCAGGCAAATTGCCCTATCTTTCGCGGATATCATAAGGCATCATGCTAATGTCACCGCTGATTAGATAATAACAGCCGTACGTTGCAATCGGGCCTTTGATTTGGGCGCTAGTTTACGGCATATATTTTAGTTAAATGGCCTGAATCTAGCATTTATGGCGTCGATAAACTGGCTATGCAGTTACGATGGGTTGTAACTAGACTAGTGAACAGTAATTCAATCGGCAAGGGTATAATTTGTGCGCCGCCGATAAATATCGAGGCAATTATGGGCATACTTACTAAACGTGTCGATGCGCATGTGGGTGGACGTATTCGTGATCGTCGTAAAGTCCTGGGGTTAACCCAGGAACATTTGGCGAATGCGTTGAATATTTCCTACCAGCAGGTACAAAAATACGAGACAGGCGCCAATCGGGTCAGTGCGGGGCGGCTGTACGAGGTCTCGAAATTTCTGCAGTCCGAGGTCAGCTTTTTCTTTGAAGGTCTGGACGAAGCGGTCGAAACCGTGCCACTTGGCCATGGCGGCAAAAATCGCTCAACCATCGAATTGGTGCGCAACTTCGGGGCGATTGACAACCCCTCAATTCGGGCTGCTGTTTCGAGTTTGGTCAAGAGTATCGCAAGGCCGAAATTGGACGTAATATAAAATGCCAACTGGCTCAAGTCGACTGTCTGTGCGGCCGATGCGATGGTGCGGTGGTTGGTAACAGCGACATAAAGATCCGGTGGCTTGCGCCGCCGGGACTTTTGTCATTTGTGGCCGAAGTCATGGCCGAAACGGTGCGCGACCTTGCCGACGGCGCGCTGTCGTGATAGCGAAAGACTATGCAGAATAACAGAACCGGCCCCGCCAACCGCAACGCGGCTGGCAACCGCGCCAGAAGCGCAACGGGAATTGTCGTCATTGTTTGTAATTTCAGTGATGACGATAACCATGCCAGCCACCGCGCCGGCGATCGCTTTGTCGTCGCCGTAAGGGATATTTGCGGTGCCCTGCCGCTGTTGCTGCCGGCGCTGGGCAGCGGCGCAGATCTGGATACCCTGTTGGATAATATCGATGGAGTTATTCTGACCGGGGGCGCCTCGAACGTGAGCCCGCACCACTACAATGGTGGCGAGGCCCGGGATCAATCTCTGATGGATGACCGCCGCGATGGCGTGGCCCTAGAACTGGTATCCGCTTGCGTAGAGCGTAACGTACCCCTATTCGGAATTTGCCGTGGCATTCAGGAAATGAACGTCGCCCTGGGCGGCAGCCTGCATCAATATATGCACGAACTGCCCGGTCATTTTGATCACCGCCGGCCGCGGGAGAAGCCTGTCTCGGTGCAGCTAGGGCCCCGCCAGCGCATCACATTGACGCCGGGCGGTATCCTGCACGGATTGGCCAACGGGGCCAGGCAGGTCATGGTCAATACCCTGCACGCACAAGGTATCGACCGGTTGGCCGACCCCTTGGTGGTCGAGGCGATCGCTGATGACGGCACCATCGAGGCGGTGCGTGTCAACGAATCGCCAACCTTTGCCGTCGGCGTGCAATGGCATGCCGAATACAGAACCGCCGAACATGACCTTTACCGCGCCCTTTTCTCCGCTTTTGGCGAGGCTGTGGCCACTCATGCCGGGGTGCGGGCCAAGCGGGCCGGCATTGGCCGGGTGGCTTGACGACCAACCTGAAAATCCGTCCTGTCGCCGATTGTGACGTGGCTGCGATCCAGTCAAGCCATGCCCGTCACTTGTTACACGGCCTGGCGTCATGGGAATTGGTGCCACCCGACGTAGCGGACTTAAATGCCCGGCGCGACGGCATCCTAAAGGACGGTTATTCCTGTGTGGTGGCCGTTTTGGACGATAATCTCGTCGGTTATGCTTATGCCGAGCCTTACTGGTTTCGGCCAGCCTATCGTTACACGGTGGAAAACACGGTTTATCTGCATCCCGATCAATAGGGCCGGTGGATTGCTCGGCCGCTACTGCAGCGCGTCACCGATTAATATACCGAACGCGGCTATCGTCAGATGATTGCGGTGATTGGCGACAGCGGTAACCGCCCCTCGATCCGTTTTCGTGAATAAATGGGTTTTCGCCGGGTCGGGCTGATCGAAGGCATCGGCTGGAAAGCGGGGTACTGGCTAGAATACGTCATCATGCAGCGCAATTAGGGCCCGGCATTACGATCCCGCCGCAAATGGACCCGGATTGAACGAGACCGCTGAAAAGTTGCGGGTTGCCAACTGGCGCCAATTCAGTTCAGGTCGGACGCCGATGCAGGGTCGAAGCCAGGTTGACGGCAAGGGCGCCAACAATCAGGCCGAGGGCTGTCCATTCGCGCCAACCAATTCTCTCATCCAGAAGCCAGGCACTGGCCAGGACACCGACCACCGGGACCGCCATGGCGCCGATCCCTGATACCGCTGCCGGAAAGACAGCAACCACGCGGAACCAGGAAAAATAAGCAAGGGCATTGGCGATAAAAACCAAATAAGCAATGGCTAGCCAACTTTCTATCGTGATCTCCGGCAACGACACTTTGGCGTCGCTAAGGGCCCAGATCAGGGACACTGGCACGATCGCGATCACCAATTGCCAACCGGCCAATATCGTCGGGTCATTTTGCCACCGGCGACGCTTCATCCAGACCGTCCCGAGGCCAAACGCAACGGCGGACAGCAGCGTCAGACCCGCCCCCA
>CAUZBE010000331.1:0-4190 GCA_963577885.1 Alphaproteobacteria bacterium | reverse complement strand
TCATGGCGGGGTTGTCGCGCAATTTCTGCAATTGTTCGGGATGTTCGATCAGCATGCGCAGGCCACCGCCAATGGCGCTACGCGTAGTTTCAGCCCCGGCGGGAAACAGCAGAATAAAAAAATTGGTCAATTCCTCGTCCGTCAGGGCGCGACCGTCCTCGTCGTCAAGGCGGGCATGGACTATTTTTGAGAGAATATCGTCCTGGGGATGGAGCCGTTTCTCGGCGATGACGATGGTCGCATAGTCGCGGATTTTTAGCACATATTCCTTGGCCAGGACATTCGGGCTATCCGCTTCCAGGCCATGGTCAATCCAGTCACACAACTGCCCACGGTCCTCTTGCGGTACGCCGAGAACGATGCATATGGCCTGCAAGGGAAGTTCGCGCGAGAACCGCGGGACGAAATCAAAAACCTCGCCCACGGGGAATTTGTCGATCAGTAGATTGGCCCGGCGGCGCAGTTCGTCTTGCAGACGGCCCACGGCCTGGGCGGTAAAGCCCTTGTTGACCAGGCCGCGCAACATCTTGTGATGAGGGTCGTCGGTATAGTTCAAAACCTTGCCGGCGGCCCGCTCGTCTTTCAACGTGGTGCCGCCGCCTCGCCGCCCGCCGCCCGTGTCCGAGGAGTAGATCGCCGGCGTGCGCAGAACCGTCATGACATCGGCGTAGCGGCTGACCACCCAGAAACCTTCGCCATCGGGAGATACCGGCGTCGCGGCATGCCAATGCACCGGATTGTTTTCTCGCAGCCAGGTAAAAAAGGCATGCGGGAAGCCGGTCTTGAAACTGTCGTCGTTCGACAGATCAACGGGCGTTATCCGTGGCGCGGCGGTCATGCGTGGCTCCCCTTCCCGCTCAACTACCTATGTGTATCGGCATGCTGGGCTGGCCGCGCAGGGTAATGTTGTTGCCCCAGGCGACATCGTCGCTGGCCAGCTTCAAAGTAGGGAACCGCCGCAGCAAGGCCGGCAGGGCGACCTCCATCTCCAGCCGCGCCAAGGGGCCGCCAAGACAGAAATGCGGCCCATAGCCGAAGGCTATATGCTGTTTGCTGTCCGGGCGGCGGATATCGAACCTATTGGGTTGTTCGAACTTGCGCCGGTCACGGTTCGCCGCCAGGCAGTATAAATAGACCTTGTCGCCCTTGGAAATCTTGCGGCCGTGCCATTCAAAATCCTGTGCCGCGAAACGCAAAATCATGAACAACGCGCCGTCGTAACGCAGAATTTCCTCCACCGCCCCGGCAACCACCGACCGGTCGTCCAGGTTATCCCGCAAGTCCTGCATCTGTTCCGGATGGCGGATCAATGTGCGCAGACCACTGGACAGCAGGTTCATGGTTGTTTCGTGGCCGGCGAACAGAAAAAGGATCAAATTGCCGATCAATTCGTCCATGCTCATACGGTCGCCGTCCTCGTCGCCGGCGATCAGCCGGTCGATGATGGCGTCCTGGGGATTAGCCCGCCGCTGGGCGATGTAATCGGTCAAATATGCGGTCATCTCCTGGGTCGCGATGGCCGGCAGGCGAAAGGTGTCCTCGCCCGGCGCACCCAGGCCCTTGGCGATGTCGTTGGACCAGCGATGCAGGTCTTTTAGTATGGTATTTGGCGCACCGATCAACAGCGCAATCACCGCCGCCGGCAGGGGATAGGCAAAGGAATCGACGAAATTGCAGGTGCCGTTATCAGGCATGGCGGCCACCAGGCCATCGACAATTTCACCAACCCGGGGGCGCAAGCCCTCTATCGCCGTGGGCGTCAGGCCCCGGTTGGCCAGCTTGCGCAGCCGCGTGTGATCAGGGGGTTCGGACATCACCATCCAGGTTTCAAGGGAGTTGCGGTAGGCGCGGTAGATGTCCCGGAACTCCGCCTCGAATCGCTCCGGCCCCGGCATGGACCGAACGACGGTAAGGCGGCGGTCGCGAAAGCCCTCGCGCACGTCGTCATAGCGGGTGATCAGCCAGGCGCCCCCAGTATCCGACCAATGTATGTGATCTTCATCCTGCAAGCGTTGCAACAACGGCAGCGGATCCGCCATATCGGGGATCCTGCCGGGATCCACCTGTAGAGACTCCATCACCGTACTCATGGTGCTTCACCCTTTCCAGTTGGCGGAGAAGCCTGCGGTCATGCCGCCGTCCACAATTATATGCTGGCCATTCAGCCAGCCAATCTGACCCTCTGCCAAAGTGACCAGGGCCTCGGCGATGTCATGGGGCTGGGCCGAGCGTCCAACCATATCGATCATGGTCTGCATGGTCTCCGCACCCACGTCTGCCGTGAAATCGGGCAATATGGGGGTGTCGACCGGCCCCGGCCCCACGTCATTGACCCGGATGCCCCTGGCCAGCCCCTTGCCCGCCAATTGCATGGTGTAGACGACCACGGCCTCCTTGGAAAACGTGTAGGCATCCGTGCCCACGGCGTCCGCGTTCACGGCCCACCATGCCAAGCCGTCAGCAAAGGTTTTGGTCGCCAGAACCTCGGTCAAATAGCCGCGCCGCTTGCGCCAGTTGTTGCCGGCGATTGACGATACATTCACCACCGTGCCTCCATCTGCCACACGGTCCCAGATAGTTTCGGTTAGATAACGCAGGCCGAAGAAATTAACCTTCATGGTCAATTCGCTACCTACCGTACCCGGCACCCCGGCCACGTTCAGCAACGAGGAATAAGGGCCATCCAGTTCACTCAGCACCCCGTCGATGCTGGCCGGGTCGCTCAAATCACAAGCAAGGTGGCGGACCTCTGGATTGTTCGATGGCTTGATATCCAAAGAGATCACGGCATGGCCGCGCGCCAGCAACAGTTTCGCCGTCGCCTCGCCGACGCCGGAGGCCCCCCCCGTCAAAAGCACTGGATGTTCAAGTTTCATAGCATTTATCCTAATCTCTATTTCGTTCAATTTTGGCCTATAATTGCGCGTCGGTACAGCTTCATGGGCCAGATAGGGAAATGGGGATAGGAATGGAATTCGGCATTTGCATGTTTGCGACAGACTATTCGATGCAGGCGGCGGACCTGGCGGTCGCGGTGGAAGAGCGGGGATACGACGCCCTCTTCATCCCCGACCACACCCACATCCCCGCCAGCCGGGATAGCCAGTACATCCTGGGCGGCGACCTGCCGCCAGACTATTCCCATAACGTCGACATGTTCCTGGCCCTGGCGGCGGCGGCGGCCGTGACCAAGCGCATCCGTCTCGGGACTGGCGTCTGTCTGGTCGTCGAACGGGACCCGATCGTCACCGCCAAGGAAGTCGCCAGCCTGGACCATATCTCGGGCGGACGGGTTGATTTCGGTATCGGCGGGGGTTGGAACCGGGAGGAGATGGAAAATCACGGCGCGCCCTGGAACCGCCGCTGGAAAGTGGCGCGGGAACGCATCGAGGCCATGAAGGCTATCTGGACCGGGGACGAGGCGAGCTATGCAGGCGAATTCGTCAATTTTGAACGCATCCAGTCCTGGCCCAAGCCGGTGCAAAAGCCCCACCCGCCGATCTTCGTTGGCGGCGATGCGGCGGGGACTTTGAGACGGGTGCTGCGGTACGGCGATGGCTGGATTCCCATGCTGGCGGGAGAGAATGGTCAGTTCGATCTCAAGGGCACCCGCATGGCAGAGCTGGCGGCACTGGCGAAAGAGGCCGGCCACGCGCCCTATCCCATCACCACCTTCGGCACGCCCCGGGAGCCGGGCGCGATTGCAAAGCTCGCCGAGGCCGGGGTCACGCGCTGCGTCTTCGGCCTCGCGGCCGCGCCGGCCGATGACGTCCTGCCCCGCCTCGACAAAATCGCCCGGCTGATCGAAACGACGCGGAGATAAGGTAAAAACTCACACCGAGATGCGATCTAGCGGAGCGCAAAGCCTTCGTAGCCATTCTCCGCTACTTGGGCCAGGCGTTGGTGGTAACGAGGCTCGCCGCCGTTGTAGATCATGTAACGGAGATTATCGTGGCCCGTCACATTTGAATTGTAGCCGGTGAACTAGGATTTGGTGGTGCCCCGCAGGGAATATTTATAGGTTTCCTTAAAATGTTCGGTCTACTCGTCCGCGGCCTCCTGGGTCGGCTCCACCCGGCCATAGCCGTTCGCGCGCAGGTGCTTGAACACCGTGGCCGACCAATCCACCGCCTCCTCTATACCGCGGGGGAAGTTGGTCAATACCGAGCCGCCCTGAGGACCCGCCAAGA
>CAUZBE010000330.1:0-4205 GCA_963577885.1 Alphaproteobacteria bacterium | reverse complement strand
GCACCCAATGAACCACCGCCCGGCAAGAAAAGCGAATACCCAAGGCAGTACCCTCGATGAATCATTTTGAGTATCGTGATGGGCAGCTTTTCGCGGAAGAAATTGCCATTGCCGATATAGCGGCGGCCGTCGGCACGCCTTTTTATTGTTATTCGACTGCGACGCTGACGCGCCATTATCAGGTGTTCGCCAGCGCCCTGGCGACGGTCGGCGCGCGCATTTGTTACGCCGTCAAGGCAAATTCCAACCTTGCCGTCATCCGCACCCTGGCCGAACTTGGCGCGGGCGCCGACGTGGTCAGCGAAGGCGAATTGCGGCGCGCCATCGCGGCGGGAATTCCGCCAGAAAATGTAGTGTTTTCCGGTATCGGCAAGACACGCGGCGAGATGGATTACGCGCTTTCCGTCGGCATCGGCCAGTTCAACATTGAATCGGAACCGGAGCTTGAGGGTCTATCCGAGGTCGCTAAGGCGCGAGGTACGGACGCGGTGGTCGCCTTTCGGGTAAATCCAGACGTGGATGCAAACACCCATGACAAAATCGCCACCGGGCGGAAGGACGACAAGTTCGGAATTGACATCGATGTTGCCCCGGCGCTTTACGCCCGGGCATCCCGCATGCCCCATATCCGCCCATTGGGCATCGCGGTGCATATAGGATCGCAACTTACATCGCTCGATCCGTTTCGGGCGGCTTTCAACCATGTTGGCGATTTGATCCGGGCGTTGCGGAAATCCGGCCTGACGGTCGAACGGCTGGATCTGGGCGGCGGGTTAGGAATTACCTACCGTGACGAAGTGCCTCCTGATCCAGACACCTACGCCGCCATGGTACGGGAAACTACCGCCGGTCTGAACGTCGACCTTACGGTCGAGCCGGGACGGCTGCTGGTGGGAAACGCGGGTATATTGGTGACCGCGGTAATTTTTGACAAAGTCACCGCGGCCAAACGCTTTGTTGTTATCGATGCGGCGATGAACGACTTCATCCGCCCGACGCTTTATAACGCCTACCATCGGGTTACCCCGGTTTGGGCCCGGCCGGACGCCGACGCGTTGAGAATTGCCGACGTGGTGGGACCGATATGCGAAACCGGCGACGTCCTAGCCAGGGACGCGGCCCTGCCCGACCTGGCGCCCGACGACCTTCTTGCCATCGAGACGGCTGGTGCCTATGGCGCTGTTATGTCTTCCAGTTACAATACGCGTCTGCCAATCGCGGAAATTATGGTTAAGGACGATAAATTCTGCGTGATTCGGCCCCGACCGGACTATGACGCGTTGTTATCGCTTGACCATATGCCCGAATGGTTGAAACACTAATAGTATTACTCGTCCTGCCGAGGCGCCATATAACATTAGACGAGGACGCGTAACCGAGACGAGGACGCCATGGCGCGACCTGACGACCAGTCACCCCACCGGCACTTGCCGGGCATCCCTGGCAAGCTATTCCTTGCCAGGGTGGCGCTTGCCTGGGAGGCATTGTGGCCCGCCCTATGGCCGGCGAGCGGCATTGCCGGTCTGTTCTTGGCGATTGCCCTTTTAGATGTCCTGCCCGCGCTGCCCGGTTGGACCCACGCGCTCCTGCTTGTCGCTTTTGCTTTCATTTTCTGCCGCGTCCTCATTCGGGCGCTGCTGCAATTTATCCTGCCCGGACCGGACGAGGGCAAGCGGCGGCTTGAACGCGCAAGCGGCCTCGATCACCGCCCGCTTACCGCAGTCGACGATTCCCTGGCCGGCGGCGCCAACGATGTGGCGGCGACGGAACTTTGGCGGATGCATCAGCGCCGCATGGCGGACGTCGTGCAGCATCTACGTGTCGGCGCCCCGTCGCCAGGGCTTGCACGCCATGACCCGCACGCCTTACGGACCGGGCTCGCTCTGCTACTGGTTGTCGCTGTCGTCGCGGGATGGTCCGACTCGGTCCAACGGCTTACCCGTGCGATCTCGCCCACACTGCAGGAACAGAGCACCGCACCGGCGATGGTCATGGATCTGTGGATTACCCCACCGAACTATACCGGCCTGCCACCGCTGTTCCCGCTTCGCATTGCTCAACAGGCGAACGCCGGCGATATCGCGAAATCAGCCCCTCCTGAAAATAAAAAAGGTGACAGGGCGGCAGAAAAATCCACAGCAAACACCACGGACTCCCCCGATGCCGCCAAGACCTCCGGCGCGGGCGCCGAAACTGTCTCCACTCCACCTTTGGTAATACCGGCCGGCAGCATGCTCACAGCCCAAACTCAGGGCGCCGGCGACCAACCACTTCTTATCCTGGGCAAAGACCAGACGCCGTTCGAGCGTGTCGATCCGGGCTACAGCAAGATCGTCAAAAAAATTACGACGGACGGCCGTCTTTCGGTGACGGCGGGTGACCGCTCCTTGGGGACCTGGCAAATCACGCTGCTGGACGATCAAAAGCCGGTGATCGCGTTCGCCAACCCGCCGGGCGCGACGCCGCAGGCAACGCTGCGGGTTTCCTATACCGCATCGGATGATTACGGCGTCACAAAGGCGCACGCCAAAATTCGGCGGACCTATGAACGCGGCACCGTTACAGGCAAGGAAGTCCACCTTGTCCAACTGCCCTTGCCGGGCCGTGCGGCGCGGACGGTCAATGAAACCATCTTCTTCGACCTCGCTCCGCATAGATGGGCGGGCCAGCCAGTCATTATCGAACTGGTCGCGGCCGACGCGCTGGCGCTAACCGGCAATAGTGGACCAATTCGCATGGTTCTGCCTGAAAGGATATTTAGTCACCCTGTCGCCCGCGCCATCATCGAGCAGCGCAAACTCCTGGCTAGCCAGCCGGAACAACGCAGAACCGTCCTGCACGGTCTGTCGGAGATAGCCGCCGTACCCGAGGCGTTCAGCCACGATGCCGTCGTCTATCTTGCCCTCGTCACCGCCCGATCGCGTCTTGCATATGACAGCAGCGATTCGGTGATCCAGCCGATACTCAACCTGCTCTGGGATACAGCGTTGCGGCTTGAGGACGGCAAGCTATCGATCGCCGAACGGGAATTGCGGCGCATCCAGCAGGCCCTGATGAAGGCGCTGGCCAAAGGCGCGAGCGATGCCAAGCTGGAACAGTTGATGCGTGAACTGCAGCAGGCGATTGCCCGTTATATGGCGGCGCTGCAGGAACAAATGCGGCGCAACCCGAATGCTCAGCAGCAGGTTATGGAATTCGACCCCCGCACCATGCGCCTGATACAGGGTAGCGACATCCAGCGCATGCTGGATGAAATCCGCAAGCTGATGCAGTCCGGCGCGCGCCAGGCGGCGCGTGAGATGCTGGTGCGTCTGCAACGCATGCTTTCAGGCATGCGGTCGATGCAGGTCATGCGCAGAGGCGGTCGCGGCGCACAGGGCAATAGCTCGCTTCGCCGTTTGCAGGACCTGATCCGCCGGCAGCAACAGCTTATGGAGCAGACCTTCCGGTCCGCCCGTCCCGGGAACCAGCAGAAGGGCCAGATGCCGAGCGCCGCGGACCAACGCGCCCTGCAGAGCCTGCTACAACAGCTGCGTGACATGCTGAAAGGCGGCGGCAAACCCGGCGAAGGTCCCGGTCAGGCGCTAGACCGGGCAAATCGCGCCATGGAGCGGGCCACCCGTTCTTTGCAGGGAAATAGGCCAGGAGACGCAGTTGGCGCGCAAGGAAATGCGCTTGACCAGCTGAGGCGCGCCGGCCGCGGTCTGTTACAGCAGATGATGGAGCGATTCGCGCGGCAATCCGGCAATCGCCCAAATCGGCCGGGACAACCAAATCAGCCGAGACGAGATCCTCTAGGCCGCGAAGCCATGGGCGATGACATCGAAACCAACGGTATCAAGATACCTGACGCAAACTCGGTACAGCGTGCCCGTGAAATTCTCGATGAACTGCGCCGTCGCTCCGGCCAAATCAACCGGCTACCGCTGGAGCTGGATTACATCAATCGCCTGCTTCAGAGATTCTGAATAAAGGCGAAAACGCCATCAATTATTTGAAATTACGCCCACGGATCAGTGAACAGTATCTTCCCGAGAACAGGGCGGCTGTATGACCAGCAATTTGCGCACAGCCTCTCGAATTTCCTGCAGGGTAAACGGCTTGGAAATTACATCCTGGATTAGCGCGTCCAGATTATGGGCGCGCTGCCGTTCGGCGGCATAACCAGTCATCAGGAGGACCGACAAGTCCGGATAATCCTTGGC
>CAUZBE010000329.1:0-4211 GCA_963577885.1 Alphaproteobacteria bacterium | reverse complement strand
TTGAATGGCGATATCCATCAGCGGTGCCTCAGGCGCTATACCGGCGATACGGGCGTTGCGTAAAATCAAATCAAACGCCATGGACCCTCGTTGCAATTCGTATAGGTGACGATATCTATCCAATAGCTTAGCCTAACAGCCACCGCCATCGATAAGGAATTAACCTTCATGACGACCCCTTACCCAGCCCTGTTCTCGCCCCTGCAAATCGGCCAGCGGCAGGTGCGCAACCGGGTTGCCCTGCCCGCCACTCTGACGAATTTTGGCCAAGGCAACCGAATTACCGAGAAATGGGGCAATTTCCTCATTGAACGCGCCAAGGGTGGCGCCGGGCTGATCGTGTCGGAGATTATTGCCGTGGACCCAGAGGCCATCGCCCATGGCGCGGTGGTCACGGGCTTTGATGACAGCAACGATGCGGGCTTCAAAGTGGTCGCCCAGGGCGTGCACACGGCCGGCGCCGTGCTGGTGGGCCAGCTTTGGCATCCCGGCCGCCAGCAATTGTGGCATCCCACCAAATCACCCATGGGGGTGTCCGAACAGCCTGATGCGTTGAGCTGGACCGTGCCCCACGTCATGTCCGGGGCGGAGGTCCAGCGTGTAGCCGGGGCTTATGTAGCGGTGGCGCACCGGCTGCACCGCTGCGGCTTCGGCGGCATCGAACTGCACGGCGCGCACGGCTATTTGATCGGGCAGTTCCTCTCGCCCTGGTCCAACACCCGGGATGATAAATATGGCGGCGGGGTGGAGGGCCGTACATGCTTTGTCCGCGATATCGCCCAGGGCATCCGGCAAGCCTGCGGCGCGGATTTCATCATCGGCCTGAAAATGCCTGGCGACGAAGGCGTGCCCGGCGGTATCGATGTGGACGAGGCGGCGCGGCTGACCGAGCACCTGGCCGAAACTGGGAATTTTGACTATTTCGCCTATGGCCAGGGCAATTTCAGCCTGTCGCTGGAAACCCATGTGCCCGATCTGCATTTCCGGCCCGGTCATTTCATCGACCTTCCAAAACGCATGCGCGCGGCGGCAGGCGGCATACCGGTTATGGCCCTGGGCCGTATCGGCGACCCGGACCTGGCTGAAAAGGTCGTCGCGGAAGGCTTTGGCGATCTGGTTGGCATGACCCGAGCCCATATCGCGGACGCCGCCTGGGCCCGCAAGGCCGAGGCCGGGCAGGTGGGAGATATCCGTCCCTCGGTCTTTGATAACTGGTGCTGGGGTGAAATTCACGCCGGCAAACCGCTGTTGGAACACCACAATCCCTATCTGGGTCTGGTGGACGAGGCAGGGGCGGAACAACATCTGGCCCCGGCCCCCGCGGCTAAAACCATTGCCGTGGTCGGTGCCGGGCCCGCCGGGCTGGAGGCCGCCTGGGTTGCCGCCGCGCGGGGCCATGCGGTTACGCTTTTCGGTGCCTCCGAACAGGTGGGGGGCAAACTGCGCCTGGACGCTGAACTGCCGGGCCGGGCCGAGATGGCAAAGCTTATCGCCTATCAAACGCATATGGCTGAGCGCCATGGGGTCCACGTCAACCTGGGTCGAAAGGCGGGTGTGGGGGATGTTTTGGCTCTTGACCCGGATGCCATCATCCTGGCCACCGGCGCCGGTCTGCGCCGGCCCATGAATTTGGTGGCTGAGGCCGACCCGGTTACCGACGGTATCGTTTATATCCGGGAAAACGCCGGCCGCGATGTCAACCGAGGCGGCACGGCGGTCTTGTTCGATCAGGAGCATGGCCCGGCCACCTATGGTCTGGCGGATCTATTGGCGCGGCAGTTTGATAAACTAATCCTGATCACACCACGCCCCGGTATCGGCCAGAACGTGAACTATTGCAGCGCTATCGGTGTCTACCGCCGCCTGCACCGGGCGGGCGTGGACATTTTGCCCTCTCATGATCTGATCGACTATCGCAGGGGGGCGGTGGTCTGCCGCAATGTGTTTACGGAACAAGAGAAGACCCTTGGCGGTATCGGCGAAGTGGTGTTTGTCACGCCGCGTCTGGCTGATGATGCCCTGGCGGGTGCCTTTGGTGATATCCCCGTGCACCGTATCGGCGATTGCCTGTCGCCGCGCAATATCATGGCGGCGATCCATGGCGGGCACATCATTGGCACGGCGTTATAGCGTGATAAGCTGCGATACCAGAAAAGCAGGGAGAAAACGAATATGGGTAGATTGGATGGCAAAGTCGCGGTGATTACCGGGGCGGGCTCTGGTATCGCGCGGGCGGCCGCACGAATTTTCACACGGGAAGGCGCCCAGGTAGTGGTGGCGGAAATCAATCCCGAATTGGGCGCCGCCGCCGCTTTGGAGGCCGGCAATAACGCGGTTTTCATTCCGACAGATGTAACGGATGAAGACAGCGTGGAGGGCACCATGGCCCAGGCGGTAGAACATTTTGGTGCGTTGCATATTCTGTTCAACTGCGCCGGAGGTTCGGTGCTGGAAGACAAAGCGGTGACGGATGTCGACATGGAGGTCTGGGAGCGCACCATCCCGCTTGATCTTAAAGGACCGTTCCTGTGCTGCCGCCATGGCATTCCCCGGGTTATTACCAGCGGCGGCGGCGCGGTCATCAACGTATCCTCGGTGGTGGCCCTGCGCGGCAACCACCCGGCCCATGTCTATTCCTCGGCCAAGGGCGGCTTGATCTCGCTGACCCGCAGCCTAGCCGGTTCCTATTCCAAGGACGGCGTGCGCGCCAACGTCATCTGCCCCGGCCTGATCAAGACCGATCGCGTCAAATCGCGCTATTTGGCGCAGAAACCCTCGGAGAACCGGGAAGACACCATCAGCACCTTTCAAAGCTATCCCTTCGGTGTCGGCGAACCGGAAGACATAGCCAACATCGCTTTGTTTCTGGCCTCGGATGAATCGCGCATGGTCAACGGCGCGGTGATCCCGGCCGAGGGTGGCATCTCGGCCTACTGAGCTGCCTGGCGGCAGGCTGCACAGCGACAGGGAGTATATAGATGCTGTTCAATCGCGCGCGTGCAGAAAAGGTCATGCAGCACCATGGCCTGGATGCCCTGGTGGCGGCTTCGCCGGACAATGTGCTCTACGCGACCAATTACGAGTGCGTGACGCACTGGCTGAACAAGGGCTTTCAACTTTATTCCCTGTTCTCACCAGGGCACGATCCCGTGGCCTCCCTAATCGCGCCCAGTCTGGAATTGGACGCCATCGTGGATGGCGACGTCTGGGTGGATGACATCTATCTGTTCTCTCCCTTCGCCCGTGGCCCGGCGCAGTCGGATGCCATGGATACGGTGGGCCGCGCCGCCAAGGCGCTATCGGAACGGGCCCATCACGTGGGCCGGGCCCTGGATGGTCTGGTCGCGGCCATCGAAAGCCGGGGCTTGGCCAAGGGCCGGGTTGGCGTGGATGAAAGCGGCATCTCGCCCCTGTTCTGGTGGGAGCTGCAACAGCGCCTGCCCAATCTGGATATCGTCTATGCCAATGCCATCTGGTGGGAGGTGCGCATGGTCAAGACGGCGGACGAAATTGACCGCCTGACCCGCGCCTCGGCCATCACCGAAGCCGCGATTAGGGATGCCCTCCGCCTGATCAAACCTGGCACGTCCGAGCGGGAAGTTATTAACGCCTATCACAGCGGGGTCACGGCGCGGGGCGGCCGCTCGACCTTTTGCATTCTAGGCAGTGGTAGCCGCACGGCCCAGCCTCACGCCCTTGCCTCGGACAAAATCATCGAAAGCGGTGATCTGATCCGCTACGACATCGGCTGTACCTATGGCTATTACCACGCCGACAATGCCCGCGCCGTGGTGCTGGGCCCGCCTAGTGCCGAGCAGAACCGCATTTGGGACGCCATGGTGGAGGGTGTGAATGGCGCGGTCGATTTGATGCGCCCCGGGGCCGATGTTCGCGATGTTTACAATGCGGCCATGGCGCCGGGACAAAGCCTGGGTTTAGAGAATTTTGAACGCTTCCATTGCGGTCATGGCATCGGCGTCAGTGTCTATGATCCGCCGGTAATCACATTGTCCGATCCCGCCGCGTCCGCCTTTCTGATGCCCGCAGTGGATGGCGGCCTGGAGGCTGGCATGACCTTCAGCATCGAGGTCGGCTACTACATTCAGGGCATCATGGGGTTTTTGTGCGAGGACACGGTGGTAGTGACCGAGGATGGCGTGCGGCGCCTAACCTCCCATTCAAAATCTCTTGATTTCGAAGCCTTCATTGCC
>CAUZBE010000328.1:0-4217 GCA_963577885.1 Alphaproteobacteria bacterium | reverse complement strand
CACCGCGCACCAGATTAATATGCGCCTGGCGGTCAAAACCAAAACATTCCGCGATGCCGTCGCAGCCCGTTAGGGCGGCCTGTACCTGCAACATTGCAGGCATGTTCGGGAACTCGAACGAGGCAAAGACCTCCTCCCCAGGCTGCTTGACCAAACGCAATGTTGCCTCGGCCTTGATGCCAAAGGCGCCACAATCGCCCAGAAACAAGGGGCCCATATCAGGCCCGCCTGGCCGGGGGTGGGGCCGTCCATCGGCACCGTTCCCGGTGCGCAGTATAGTGCCATCAGCTAGTACAACAGTTAATCCCATGACGCTGCTTTCCGAGAAACCATACCTAGCGGAGCCAAAAAATGTCGCCCCCTGCGACAGGGCGCCGCCGACGGTGCTTCGATAACCTGACAGCGGGCCAAAGAAAGGCGTGCGCAAGCCGTATGGTGTCAAGGCTTCCAGCAGCCTCGACCAGGTGCAACCCGCCTGCACACGCACAAAGCGGTTGACGGGGTCTATTTCCAGGACCTGATCAAGTGCGGACAGGTCGATGATCACGCTTTCGGATCGTTCCGGCACCACGCCGCCGCTGTAGGAATGACCGCTGCCGCGGGGCACCACGGCATAGCTGAGGGCTGCCGCCGTTGTCACCGCATGGGTGAGATTTTCGATGCTCCGAGGCCGGACCACGGCCGCCGCCACCGCTCCGCCACCGGCAATGTCCTCGGAGGCGTCGGCGCATAGTTCAGGGTCAAAAATAAGCTCGCCGTCGGGCAACCCCTCGCGCAACCGCTGCTGCAGGATTTTCATAGACATTGCTGGTCCTCCGGTTTGCCGTGGCATGCGGCGGTTGATACGGTCGATGGGTGGGGCTGATAACTAACCGGGCGTACAGAAAAGGTATTTTGCATGAAATATGAACATATCAAAGTGGAGCGGGGCGGCGAGATCGCGACGGTCACTTTTAACCGGCCAGATAAAGCCAATGCGCTCAACTATCGGCACATCGAGGAAATCGAGCACGCGGCGCTCAGTTTCCGGGAAGACGAGACCGCGCGGGTCGTGGTCTTTACGGGCGCCGGCAAACATTTCAACTCCGGTGCTGATCTTACGGGCCAGGACCCGGAACATCCCCTACTGACGGTCCGCCGCCGCCGCCGGCGCATGGGCGAACGATGCATCCAGGCGCTGCGCGAGATGGACCAGATCACTATTGCCGCCTGGAAGGGGGCGGCCATGGGCGGCGGCGCGTGCATTGCGACAGCTCTGGATTTCCGGATCGGCGCGCGGGATTGCTTCATGTCCTATCCGGAGATTCTGATCGGGGTTAATCTCATGTGGCAAAGCCTGCCGTTGTGCGTGCAACTGGTCGGTCCTGCCCGGGCCAAGCGGCTGGTTATCGGCGGCGAGCATATCCCCGGCCCAACCCTATTGGATTGGGGCGCGCTGGACGAGATGGTCGAGGCGGATGCGGTCATGGATAAGGCGATGGAATGGGCCCGGCATTACGCTGGGCAGCCCCCGGTGGCGGCGCAAATGATCAAGCGCAGCGTGAACGCCTTTACCTCCGCCCTGGACCGATCGGTGATGCACATGGATTCCGACCAGCATATGTTGACAAGCCAATCGGAGGATGCGGCAACTGCGGTTTCGGCATATTTGGCAAAACGTCTGCCTACCTTCAAGGGTAACTAAGAACCCATCGGCGCCCGCCTTTCACCTTGACCCTATCGCGGGGCAGGCGATACCGTAACTGCCAAGCAATAACGAAAACCTGGAGTAACACCGTGGTATCAATAGCCGTGCGACCAGAGCACTTTCCCTGGTTTGACTATTCCAGCTACTCCTTTTCCCTGGGCGTGGACACTGGCAGCGGCGTGTATCTGTCCGGCCATACGGCATCGGAATTTGATACCGAGAGCAAGCGGATGCAGATTCGGGGCGGCATGACCGAGCAGGCGCGCACGGCCTATGCCAAGGTAGGCGTAATTCTGGAGGCCGCCGGAAAATCCTATAACGACGTTGTCCGGGTAGTTGAGTATGTGAAGCCCGAGGGCATTGAGCGTTACGCCGAAGCCGCCGCTGTGCGTGAGGAGGTATTTGGCGCGCACCGCCCGGCGGTCAACACTGTCCCGGTAAAGGCCCTGTTGCGGCCCGATGCCCTTATCGAAATTGAAGTAACCGCCGGACCGGTCGGGGCAGAGACCACGTTCGGCCCTGGCCTTCCCGTGGCACGGGAGTCCGCGGGCGTGGTGTTCTTGCCCACGCTGCAGGCCACGGACGAAGACGGCAATATTGTCGGCGCGGGGGATGTGGTTACCCAGACAAGGGTGATTTTTGAAAAGGCGCAGAAAATGCTGACCGCCCTTGGCCTTGGCTTTGACCGGGTGGTCAAGACCCTGGACTATGTCAAGCCATCAGCACTGGCGGACTATCGTGGGACAGGCCGGGTCCGCAAGGCGTTCCTAGGCCCGGTTTATCCGTGTGCTGCAGGCATCCTGATGCCGTCCTTGCTGCACCCCGACGCGCTGATCCAGTACGATTTTATTGCCACCCGCGACGACCCGGTGGCAGTCAATCCCGGCTGGCAGCGTTATGATAAATTGACCTATAGCCCTGGCGTGCAGGCTGGGAAGTTGTTATTCCTGTCCGGGCAAGGCGCCCTGAGCCCGGAGAGCGGCGAGATCGAACATGCTGATGACGTGGTGGGGCAGGCTAAATACACTTACAATAATATCTTCAAAGTTATCGCGGCGGCGGGTGGCAAGCCTGATAATCTGGTGAAGACTATCGAATATATCACGCCGGATGCGCTGCAAGGCTATCGCGGCGTCGGTGCTTTGCGTGCCGAACTGTTGGCGAAACCATACCCGGCGGCCACGGGCGTGATTTGCGAGACGCTGTTGCGCCCGGAAATGCTGATCGAGGTCGATCCCTTTGCCGTGCTTGATTGAGCGCCGCCGTGACCCTGCTAACCGATGAACTCAAGGCTTGGATTGGCCGGGAAGCCGTCTATACCGCCCGGGAGGAGTTGGGCCGTGCTTCGATCCGCTATTTTGCCCTGGCCACGGGGGATGAAAATCTGCTGTATCTGGACGAGGCCTATGCCCGGGCCGCCGGCTTCGCCGATGTGGTCGCGCCGCCGACTTTTGTGGTGGAGACTTGCCAGTATGCCCATCGCCCCCCGGATGGGCATGGCTACATGGGCCATGCCTGGGACCTACCGATCACCGGCTGCCGCATGATACGTGCCGGCAACGAGTATGAATTCATGCGGCCTGTTCTGGCTTGCGATCGTATCTCTGTCACCTGGACCTTGGAAGACATGGTAGAACGCAAATCACGCCGGGGCGGCAGCCAGCTATTTCTCACCACGGTGGCGCGCTATTACGACGACGGAGAAGAGCAGGTCGCGGTGAACCGCGAGACCACGGTCTATCAGCCGCTAGGCGCCGATCAGCCGGAAAGCGGAAAATGATTGCGGCCAGAAAAGGCGCGGGCGATCTAAATCCCGGCGATGTCATGCCCGGTGCCGAAAAGACATTGTCCTCTCACGACCTGATGATGTACGGGGCCGCGACTTGGGATTGGCACCGCCTGCACTATGACGATGGTTTTGCCAGGGATATGGGCCTGCCGGCACCGGTTTTGGACGGGCAAATTTATGGTGCCCTGTTCGCCAAACAAGCGACTAGCTGGCTGGGGCCAAAGGCTTTTATCCGGCGCCTGAAGTTCCGTATGCGCGCCATGGCCTTCCCGGGCGATACCCTGCGCCTGGAAGGCCGAGTGAGCGAAGTGCGGGCGGAGACGGACGGCGCCGTCGCCGTTCTGCATCAACAGGTTATGAAAGGCGATGAAATCGTCGCCGAAGCGACCACCGAGGTCCACCTGTCGCCCTAATTGCCTATAACTCTGCATCACTCCAAGGGACCGACGAGCAGGCCTTCGAGTTTTTCCCTCAGTTTTTCCCGTTCGACCTTCCCGGTCGAATTCGAGGGAATCTGGTCGACGAAGTAATAATGGCGCGGCCTTTTAAAGCCGGCGAGATCGGGGCTGTTGCGGCAAAACCGGTCCAGGGCCTCCGCCGTGAGGGCGGGGTCCTTAGCGATGACGGCAGCGCAGACCACCTCGCCCCACTTGATGCTGGGCAGGCCCACCACGGCAACGTCCGCTATACCAGCATGGGTGAACAGCACATTTTCGATCTCGGAAGGATGCACGTTCTCGG
>CAUZBE010000327.1:0-4222 GCA_963577885.1 Alphaproteobacteria bacterium | reverse complement strand
CCCGCGTCATCCATCGCCGCGGCGTCTTTTTCGGCCTGGTTCAGATAGCCCATAGCGCCGCGGTGATACATATCGCCTAATGCAGCGCGTTTTGCCCCATCCGTCACCACGACCCAGGACCAGCCCTGCTTGTTCGAACCGGTCGGCGCCTGTTGTGACAGCGCCAAACATTCGGTGATGATTTCGCGCGGCACGGAACGCTCCAAATCCAAACGCTTGCGCACCGCACGGGTGGTGGACAGAAGGGCATCGGTCACGGAAAGATCAAATACGGTCATGGCATCCATCGCTGCTGGGTTTAATTGAAACGCCCAAGTTATCACGCCCCCATGTCCGGGAACAGGCCTGGCGACATCACCCCTCGCGCGAAGAGTGCCAATTGCTACGCTCGACATCGAGGGTTTGAGAGAGACCACAACTAGATACGGACGGTCCGCCGTCACTCTTCGGGGTAGGCTCTAAGAAGCACTTTACCCGTGTACTCACGGGCGTCGATGGGAGAGTAAGGCTGCATGAACGGCCCCGCTCTAACGTCCCGATACAAACGGGACAATGGGTTACGCGCCAAATAACCTCCGCCCCCGCATAAGTCCATTGCCTGGCTCGTGATGTCGATTGCATGTCGATTGACCACCCATATCGCCGTTGCGCCTCGGGTCGTAGCTGCCATGAAGTCATCAAGGCGCGTTCCAAGCCTTGCCAGGATGCTCTGCGCTTTAGCCAAGGATATCTCCATATCCGCCAGCGCGTGATGTACCCCGGGCCGCGGTTTGGCGCTTTGGGCGGTCGATTGCGCGTCGAGTGCATATTGAAACGCCGTTTCAGCAATACCTAGGAAGGCGCCGACCAAAGGTACATTCGCCAATGTGCGATTTACCAAAACAGGCGTGCTCCACCTTCCCCAAGGGCCGATCTTGCACAACCCATCGTGGGGAACCAGGCAGTCATCGAATTGTACGGACTGACTACCCGAAGCGCGCATTCCCAGTGCATCCCAATCGCCTTGCGGGCGGACCCCTTCCGTATTCATGGGAAGGAGGACGTTGGCGATATGATCGCCGTCCACATCGCGCATGCGCACATTGGTCGCGACGTGGGTTGCCAGGGGCGACATGGTGACGAAATGCTTCGTACCGCTGAGCCGCCAGCCCTCCTCACTCCAACACGCTTCGCATAGCGGATGAAGATTGTCCGTGCCCCGCTCGGTGGTCGTTGAGCAAATGAGAACCTCGCCTTTCGCAACCGATTCAAGGAATGTTTTAGCCCGAACGTACGGTGCGGAGCCGCTTTCGTTGGCGCCATAAAGGGCCGCCAATCCGCGCGTGGCCGAAAGATGCATGCTGATCGCAATCGCAGCTGATCCACCGCCTTTGGCAAGCGTTGCTATGGTCAAGGTCTAGTCATGCATAGAGCGCAGGCCACAGCCCCCAAGCTCCTCCGGCACGAATGCCGCTGCAAGCCCCGAGCTTTTCACGTCTGCATAGTTTGTTGCGCAAATCTCATTCGCCCGGTCTGCCGCATCGGCACGGGTCTGAAATGTTTCTATCAGATCGTTGGCAACGGCGATGACCCGCTCGCCAGCCGGGGTCGTTGGGACAGTACGATAGCTTATGGTTGGGTCGCTCTTCTTCGCATCTCAAGCGCCGCGGGAGCGGCATGGTTAAAACCCACCCAGAGAATTTTCATTTTAAAATTCACTGGTCTATGTAAATAGAGAAACCCTTTCAATCACTTAGGATCGCTTCGCCATGCTGAGTGATTTGGAATTTATCTAAGTCAATGTTTCTCCGGCGCCCAGCCATAGGCTCTCGCGCAGGCACCGCCCATCAACGTTGCCCGCTCGCTTTCGGTTAGGCAATCGGTGAGGCGGAACGGTTCGACGGCCTGTTCGTAGTTGACAACCGCGAACGCTCGGGTCCAGTCGGTGCCCCAGAGGCAGCGGTCGAGGCCCCAGGCGTCAAATACGCGGGCGAGCGGGTCCCAAATGTCCGGGTAGGGGTAGTCGGCATGCGAAAGAGTGCACGCCCCGCTGACCTTGATCACCGCGTTTGGGCGGCTGGCCAGGTCGAGGATCTTGGGCAGATCGGCCCAAGGCTCCGGTGGGGCCGGCGGAGTGCGGGGCTGCACGATGCCCAGATGGTCGATAATGAAACGGTTGTCGGGGTGGCGGTCGACTATCGCCGTGCCCGCATCCAGGTTACCCCAGCAGAGCATGTTGACCGGGAAGTCATGCCGCATGGCTTCATTCAGAATCAGGTCGATGCCCGGATCGTCAGGGTCGCGTCCCGCCTCGCGGGTCATCATGATGCGGACACCGACCGTGCCCGGCGTTTTCTTCCACTCGGCAATCACCTCGGCCACCGCGGGGTCCGTCGGATCAACCGGCTTGACGAGGCCAAAACGACCAGGATGAGCATTGCGCACCTCCACCGCATAACTGGCGTCGTACTGGTACATGGAAAAAGCGGAGATGAAGATGGCGCCGTCGACGCTGACCGCATCCATCGCCGCCACCATCTCGTCGCCGGTGACATGGTCCGGCCAGTTCGGCACCGAATGCCAAGGTCGGTCCGGCGTGTTGGCGGCATAGACGTGGACTTGAGAATCAATGATCGACATCGGTCGGTTCCTCTTCGCGAGACGGTTCTCTGGCATTGCAGCAGTTTGCAGCGGTTACGTCGAGAGTGGATCGTGATCCGGGAGTAAGAAAAATTACCCTCTAGTACATATCTTGGTGACAAGCTGGATACTGGGGTAATTGTCGTTCCCGCACACGGTGCTAACCGCTGCAAACGAGCTGATCCAATGCGTGAATACACCCGATACCGCCTATTGGCATCCTTCAAAGTTAAACCAACCTCAGTCCCATTCCCGGCCCGGCCGCCCGGGCATTTACAATTTGCCAGCCTTGGTCGTAGGCTAAGCCCAGAATGTCGAATAGGTGGGGATTGGATCAATGTCCGAACAGCTGGACTTGCGCGAAGCTATACGCGTCGATAGCCGCCGCAACTTGTTCAAGGTGTCGCGGCGTAATTTTGTCGAGCCGGATATTCTGCGGCTGGAAGGCAAACAGATCTTTGACCGCTGCTGGCTTTATCTTGGCCATACTTCGGAAATAGGCGAGCCGGGGGATTTTGTCACCCGCGTCGTCGCCGGCCGGCCGATTATTTTTACCCGCGACAACGATGGCGAACTGCATGCCCTGTTCAACATCTGCCCCCACCGCGGTGCGCAGGTCTGCCGAGAGCGCCAGGGCAACAGCAAGGCATTTCAGTGTTTCTATCACGGCTGGACCTTCGCCCAGAACGGCGCCCTGCGCGGGCAACCGGGCAAGGAAAGCTATGCCGACGGCTTCAACAACGACGGCGGCGGCAACATGGTCCACGTGCCTCGGTTCGAAATTTACCGCGATTTCGCCTTTGTCTGTTTTGATGCCGGCGCGGCATCCTTGCGCGACTACCTAGCCGATGCGCGGGAATACCTTGACCTGGTAGCCGATCAATCCGAGGTCGCCATGACCATCGTTGGCGGCACCCAGGAATATTCCATCCGCGCCAATTGGAAACTGTTGACGGAAAACTCCATCGACGGCTACCACGCGGCAACCACCCACGCCACCTACCTGGACTATTTGAAGGAGTCCACCGGCAGCCTGGCCAAGGTGCCTATCAATGGCATCGGCAAGGACCTTGGCAACGGCCACGCGGTGGTAGAGTACAGCGCACCCTGGGGCCGCCCGGTGGCGCAGTGGATCCCGCTGTGGGGTGAGGAAGGCAAACGCGAGGTCGACGCCATCCATCAACGCCTGATCGAACGCTTCGGTAAGGAGCGGGCCGACCGCATCGCCTATCGCAACCGCAACCTGTTGATCTTTCCGAACCTAGTGATCAACGACGTCATGGCGATCACGGTGCGGACCTATTATCCCACCGCCCCGGACCTGATGCAGGTCAATGCCTGGGCCATTGCCCCGGTCGAGGAGAGCGAGTGGGCGCGCAAGTTCCGGCTCCACAATTTTCTGGAATTCCTCGGCCCGGGGGGATTTGCCACACCGGACGACGTCGAGGCGCTGGAACATTGCCAGCGCGGCTTCCAAAACGTTAAGGAAGCGCAGTGGAACGGTATCTCCAAGGGCATGGGCCGGGAGACGCCATCCTTCGACGACGAGGTTCAAATGCGCGCCTTCTAGTCTCATTGGAATGAACAGATTCTGGCACCGGCG
>CAUZBE010000326.1:0-4245 GCA_963577885.1 Alphaproteobacteria bacterium | reverse complement strand
CGAGAGTGGCCAAATCCAAGAGTTGCGCCACGGCGGCGTCGATTGTTTCCTCAATGTTCCTTTCGCTGCGGATACGGGCGGCGCCAACCGGGTGTTGATGGTCCGTCTACAGAACGGCTGCGCCGCGCTCCGGCCTATGCTGGACGGTACGCGGCTGCCCAATTGGCCGGACCAGGCCATGGCAGCTGACCTGATGGAGAGTCTGGACGTTATGGTCGGCCATACGCGGGACAGAGACCACGTTCTTTGCCATGGTCCTTGGCTACCGCGCCGCCTGGCAGGCCCGCGGCGAAGTGACTGATACCTGGGCTCCATGAATAGCCATGCAGACCGACCGCCTGGTGACGGCAAAACCATCCGCCTGGCAACCCTGTGATGGGAAAAAACGCAGCACCATGCAGTTGGGACCAGACCTAACGCTCCTGGACGACCCCATGGGAACAGGCGGCAATTGATGACGGAGGCCTTGGCGGACGGGTAGTCTCTACCTCATTCAGGCAGGCCTGCCACCTTCATTAGATCATAAATCCGCGCGCGGTCTTCGGACAATCGAAGCAGCTCGAAGAAATTCTAGCGCCGCAGACAGAAATCGGGAAATTGGGTTGTCAACCGCGCCACCGCGCGCGCCGCTTCGTCTCGCCTACCGAGCGACCAGAACGCTGCAACTGCCCAGGACAATGCCGGCGGCCCGACGGGTCCATGCCGCTTGATATTTAATTCATAGGCGCGCAGCATATTAAATGTAACGGTTTCATCCGCGCTCATGAGGCACGAATAGCCGGCCACGTCGGCGGGTACAATGGCTGCTAATTTATGCTGAACTGGTTCGGGCTTGCCGCGAGTTTAGTCGCAGTCATGGCGAGAAACCATGCACAATAACAGGGCTTAATCCGCCGCTTCCAGATGGCCATCCCACAAATCTACATTGACGCAGTCGTTGGCGGCAGCGTCCGGGCCCCACAGCTCTTGCGCGGTGAAGCGGACGCTGTATATGTGTTGCGGGACTTTGTTGCCCTGGGCATTGGCGTCGGCGAAAACAAAGACCCCGTGGTCCTGCTCCACCACGCCGCAATGGCCCCGCACATAGCGTGGCGCGCGGGTGTGATGGGCTGGATGATTGTTCAAGACCCGCACGCCGTCGCCTAGCAAAAATTCCGCCGGCACATCGTCGTCCATGCGAAACTGACCGCCCCGGCTCAAGACTTCCGCCACCATGTCCGCCTTTAATACCCTTTTTGCCAGGTCATCGGGCAGCGCCTTGGCGGATCGTCCGCTAGCCAATTCCTCGGCGTTGATCAGGCCAGCTTCAAGCAGCAGCTTTTCCAGCCCCACCAACCAGGTCTGGTAATAGCTGTTGGCCAAGTACTGGGCAGGTGGCTGGTTTTCCCTGGCATGGCGGGAGATATCGATGTTCCATTTACCCATGGCGCCGGAAGCCAGGGCCAGCGCCAGGATACGCCGTTCCCATTCGTGATGGAAGACCGGCTCGTCCACTTCCGCGTCAATGGGGCCGAGGCCGTGCATGCCGCCAAGATCATGGATACCATTCATGCCGCGCCTGCCCTCTTTGGCGCGGCGGCCTTTTCCACCCCGATCATGGCATTGCGGGTGACCAGGGCAGCCAGCTCATTCTGGCCCAGACCTGCACAACCTTTGGGCTGTTCGGGCAGCACCAGATAGCGCAGCTCCGCCGTACTATCCCAAACCCTCACCGCCACATCGCCAGATAACACAGTACCGAATTCACGTAGCACGCCACGGGGATCGATCACGGCGCGGGATCGAAAGGGCGCGGATTTATACCAGGTCGGTGGCAGCCCCAGGACCGGCCAAGGGTAACAGGAACATAGGGTGCAAACAACCAGGTTATGAACCTGGGCCGTGTTCTCCACCACGTTCATATGTTCGCCCTGACGGCCATGATAGCCCATTTCAGCAATCGCGGCCGTGGCATCAGCTAGCAGCCAGGTCTTGAAATCCGGCTCGGCCCAGGCCCGGGCCACGATGCGGGCGCCGTTTTGCGGCCCGATCTTTTCCTCATAGGTCTGAACCAGAACGTCGAGCGCCGCCGGATCGACCATGCCCTTGTCTACTAGTAGGGATTCCAGGCTGCGTACCCGCAATTCCGTATCGCTCAAATGGCTATGATCATGGCCTGCACTCATCGGGTGGTTCCTTCAATCACCGGTTCAAAAACAGGTCTTGATGATGGGCCAGAAGTCGCTGGCGGTCAACGAAGCGCCGCCAACTAAGGCGCCGTTAACATTTTCCACGGCCATCAATTCAGCGGCGTTAGAAGCCTTTACCGAACCGCCATACAAAATTCGTATTCCCGCGCCCTGGTCGCCAAAACGGCGGCGCAGCCGGGCCCGGATCAAGGCGTGGACCTGGGCCACATCGTCCACCGTAGGTGTCAGGCCGGTACCGATGGCCCAGACCGGCTCGTACGCCACCACCGTATTCTTGGCCGTGCAGCCCTTGGCCAGGGCCTCTGTTAATTGCCGGCCGATTACCGTCAAGGTCTCGCCCCGTTTACGTTCGCCTCCGGTTTCACCCACGCAGACGACGGCCCGCAAACCAGCCCGATGGGCCGCTTCGGCTTTGGCGTGGATTTCCCGACTGCTTTCGCCATGATCGGCCCGGCGTTCGGAATGGCCGACGATGACGTAGGCGCATCCCGCGTCCGCCAGCATCTCGGCCGAAATATCGCCTGTATGGGCGCCGCTGGCCGCGGCATGGCAATCCTGCCCACCCAGGGCGATACCACTGCCTTTAACGGCCAAGCGCACGGGTGCTAGCAAGGTGCTAGGCAGACACAGCAGAACGTCGCAGCCGGGCCGGCTCTGATTGCGCATGCGCGTCTCCAGCTTTTTGACTTCGCGCAAGGCGGCTGATTGCAGGCCATTCATCTTCCAGTTTCCAGCGATCAGAGGGCGAACCTTGGCGGCCATATCGTTGTGTCCTTTTCCGGGATTATGCCGGCTAAGGTTTAGCAGATGCCTTGGTCCTGCGCTATGCCTGCCTGGATCGCACCGCCGGCTTACAAATCAAGTAGCTTCAGATCTAGATCTGGCTTGCAGTTGGGCAACCATGGAGAAAGTCATGAATTGTAACAATATCTGGCATATAGTTCAGAGCATCATTACTTGCCCCCGTGGCGTGCGGTTTCTATGATGCCGCGCCGCTTGGCCCAGCGCGTTCTGGCTGAGCAGGGTGGCACGACTTGGATAATTGATTTGGACCGGAAAACAGCATGTTGAACGCCTTGCGAAATAGCGCCGGCACATGGGTCGTTAAGATATTTTTGGGCCTTCTGGTTCTCAGTTTCGCGGCCTGGGGCATAGGCGACATTTTCCGCCTGCAGCCCGACGCAGCCGTGGTCAAGGTGGGTGATACCAAGATCACCGGCTACGAGTTCCTCAACGAGTTCAACCGCCAGGTCCGCCGCATGCAGGCAAGCCTCGGCCCTACCTTCGATGCAGCACAGGCCCGTCAATTGGGCATGGTCGACCAGGTGCTGCAACAATCCATCACCCGGGCGCTTTATGATCAGGAGGTGGCGGAATTGGAACTAACCATGTCGGATGCCGATATCGCGGCCTGGATCCGGCAATCATCGTCATTCAAAAACAGTTTTGGGCGCTTCGACAAATTATTGTTCGAACGGCGCCTATCGGAGAACGGATTTAACGAACAAAGTTATATTGCCGCATCCCGCCGGGATTTGGCGCGGGAACAATTGTTTGCCTCTGTCCTGGGCGGCACCCGTGCACCCGCGCCCCTGGTCAAGACCTTTTACCAATTCCAGCAGGAGACCCGTGTATTCGAAGTATTGAGCCTGCCCTATGATAAGGTGACGGGCGTCGCCACCCCTGCGGAAGCCGACCTGACCGCCTATCACGAGGCCCACAAGGATCAATTCATGGCGCCCGAATTCCGCGCCCTGACCCATCTGACTATCCGGCCCGAACATCTGCTTGATGAGGCCCTCGCCACCGAGGCAGAGATAGCGGAAGCCTATGACGCACGTGCGGCGGAATTTACCACACCGCCCAGCCGCGAAGCCGAACAGATCGTGGCCGCGGATGAGGCCGCTGCGAATGTCATCGCCGGGCGGCTGAAGGACGGCGGCGATTTTTATGCCGTCGCCAAGGATCTGGCCGATATGGATCAGGCTTCGGTCAAACTGGGCCAGGTACTAAAGGGCGATTTACCAGACGAAGCGGCCGAGCCGTTGTTTGCGCT
>CAUZBE010000325.1:0-4246 GCA_963577885.1 Alphaproteobacteria bacterium | reverse complement strand
ACCGGGCAACTTCTACCCCGCAAATGATGCAAGCTCACACGTGAACTATACAGGGTCATTCGATGGCGTCCATAAGCCATTCGGGCATGCGCCCCGCGCTCCGCGATGTTAGGCACCATGCGGGCATAACGCCCGCGATGGCCACACCCGAGAGCGCCGTTTAGACCGCCGATGGCGGCAAATTTTAATACTTTTCTAGGGGACCCTTACTCTTTACCCAGGCATGTCCGACTATCGTTCGGGAAATTTAGGGCCGTGGCGCGGGTCTCTGGTAGTCAAGAGGCCGGCGGATATTGAGGACAGTTATGGCGAAGTTTATGTTAGCGGAAGATGACGATTCCATTCGGCATTTTTTGGGCCTCGCCCTGGAACGGGCGGGCCACGAAGTGTTTTCCGTTAGCCAGGGTGACGAGGTCTTGCCGGTTCTGGCGGAAGGCCGGTTCGATCTGTTGCTGGCGGATATCGTGATGCCTGAGTTCGATGGTCTCGAATTGGCCCGTCGCGCCGTGGCGGTGGATCCGGCTATCCGCATCGTGTTCATCACCGGATTTACAGCTGTCGCTCTGTGCAACCGGCAAACCTCCTGCTCCGATGCCAAGGTCCTCTCAAAACCCTTCCATCTGCGCGATCTGGTTGACGAAATTGACAAGACCCTGGACGCTTAGTACCGGCCGGCTGGTATTGCCGCCCAACTCACAAACGTTTTAGTACTTCTTCTGCTATCGCCATGAAAGCTTGCGCCTCGATTGAGTCCGGGGCCGAGGCTGCAATGGGTGTGCCGGCGTCAGAGGTCTCGCGCAGGCTGATATGCAAAGGAACTTCGCCCAGAAAATCACAGCCTAATTCCGCCGCCGTCTCGCGCGCGCCGCCATGGCCGAAGATTTCAGAACGGTGGCCACAACTGGGACAATGAAAATAGCTCATATTTTCGACCATCCCCATGACCGGCACCTCGGTCTGGCGGAACATGTTCAATCCTTTGCGGGCATCGATCAGGGCGATGTCCTGGGGTGTCGAGACGATTATGGCGCCCACCAGGGGCACTTTTTGCGCCATGGTCAATTGGGCATCACCGGTGCCGGGGGGCATATCCACCAGCAGCAGGTCCAATTCACCCCATTTCACATCCCCCAGTAGCTGTTCCAGCGCCCCCATCACCATGGGCCCGCGCCAGATGGTTGGCTGGTCAGGGTCAACCAGAAAACCAATGGACATGCAGGCCACCCCATGGCCCCGCATGGTCTCCAATTTATCGCCATCGGAGCGGGGCTGACCAGAAATCCCCAGCATGCGCGGCATCGAGGGGCCGTAGATGTCCGCATCCAGAATGCCGACCTTCAGGCCCAGGCGATGCAGGGACACCGCCAGGTTGACCGTGACCGTGGATTTTCCCACGCCGCCCTTGCCCGAGGCCACGGCGACTACCGCCTTGATCCCCGGTAGCTCCATCTTTTCGTTTCCGGCGCTGCCATGGCGGCCAATTCTTGGCGCCTGCTGCCCTCCTGGCTGCTGCGCGCTTTGTTGTTGCGCTGGTTGTGGCGGCGGGGCGGCCCGTTCGGCGGTCAACACCGCCGTGACCGACAGGGCGCCAGGCAGGGCCACGACCACCTGTTCGCAGGTCTGGCGCAGGCTTTCCATCTCCGGTGCGCGCTCGGGATCGATCTCGATGGAAAACATGACATTCCCGTCCCGCACGGCCAGCCCGCTGATCATCCCCAGGTCCACGACATTGCCATCACGGGCTGGATCGCCTACCCGCCGCAGCGCCTCCAGGACGTCGTCTTCGCTTACACGAGCCATTTTTTCTCTCCCCAATTTACTAACCCCATCGTCGTCCGTTGCACCCGGCGCCGCAAGGTGTCATATAACGCCTTGGCAGGCCGTGGCAACGCGTCCTGGATCGTGTTCTGGAAACAGCTTCCGGAAACAGGGTTTGATAACAAGCTTATTCTGGTAAACGGGGATTGGAAATTTCATGCCGTGGAGCAATCAAGGCGGTGGCGGTAGTGGTGGCGGTAGTGGCGGTGGAGGTGGCGGCGGCTGGCAAGGTGGCGGCCGGGGCCCCTGGGGCCAGGGTGGTGGTCCACAACCGCCAAACCTGGAAGACCTGCTGCGCAAAGGCCAGGACCAGTTCAAAGGCATTCTGCCGGGCGGACGCTGGGGTGGCCGTGGCGTGTTCCTGATTTTTCTGGTTCTGGTGGCGGCCTGGTTTGCCTCGGGCTTTTACCGTGTTGGCCCGGATGAACAGGGCGTGGTCCTTCGCTTTGGCGAATTCACTGGCTCCACGACACCCGGCCTGCGCTATCATCTGCCGACGCCGATTGAAACCGCGCTGACGCCGAAAGTAACGCGCGTCAATCGGGTTGAGGTCGGTTTTCAGAGCTCAGGCGATTTCGGCCGTTCCTCCGCCCTACGCAATCTGCCGGAAGAAAGCCTGATGTTGACGGGCGACGAGAATATAGTCGACATCAACTTCACGGTGCTGTGGCAGATTGGCAATGCCGGACATTTCTTGTTCAACATCCAAAGGCCGGAAAATACAGTCAAGGCGGTCGCCGAAAGCGTTATGCGCGAGGTTGTCGGCGGTTCGAAAATCAACACCGTCCTGACCGAAGGCCGAAACGAGGTTGAGCGGCTGACCCTGGATCTGATGCAAAAGACCCTGGATGAATACGAGGCTGGCATCGTCGTAACCCAGGTAAAGCTGGCCAAGGCCGATCCACCGTCCGCGGTGATTGATGCCTTCCGCGATGTGCAGGCGGCCCGCGCCGATGAAGAGCGCCTGGTAAATGAAGCCCAGGCCTACTCAAATGACATCCTGCCCCGCGCCCGTGGCGAGTCGGAGCGGATCCGCCAGGAGGCGGAAGGTTATCAGAAACAGACCGTGGCCCAGGCGGAGGGTGAAGTATCCCGCTATCTGGCCATTCAACGGGAATACAAGCTAGCCCCGGACGTTACTCGAAAGCGGCTGTATCTAGAGACCATGGAAACCGTGCTGCAGGGCACGACCAAGATCCTGATTGATAATGAAGGCGGCAGCCAAGGCGTATTGCCCTATTTGCCCCTGCCGGAACTGCAACGCCGGGCCGATAATAAGACGGGGACCAAGTAATGAACCGGAATTTAGCAACCATATTGGCGATCATCCTGGTCGTTCTGGCTGTCATCGGCTATGGCAGCATCTTTACCGTGCATGAAACCCAGCAGGCGTTGGTGTTGCAGTTCGGTAATCCCATCAAAACCGTTCGGCAATCAGGCCTACATTTCAAGACGCCGTTCGTCCAGGATGTGCAATTTATGGAAAAGCGGATCCTGGATTTCGACGCGCCGCCAGTAGAAGCCGTGGCATCAGATAAAAAGCGGATTGTGGTCGACGCTTACGCCCGCTTCCGTATCGTCGACCCTTTAAAATTCTACCAGACCGTCAACAATGAAGTTACGGCCCGTAATCGGATGGCGCCCTTGGTAAACTCCAGCCTGCGCAACGTTATTGGCCGGGTGCCATTCGAAACTATGTTGTCTGGCAAGCGTGCCAAACTGATGCACGAAATCCGCGGTCTGGTGAACAAAGAGGCCCTGAAGTTCGGCATTGAAATTGTCGACGTACGGATCAAACGCGCCGATCTACCGGCCGCCAACAGCCAGGCGGTTTATGATCGGATGCGGGCGGAACGTAAACGTATCGCCACGGAAATTCGGGCCGAGGGCGCGGAACGCAGCCAGACGATCACCGCCGACGCGGATCGCCAACGCACCATATTATTGGCCAACGCGCAAAAAACGTCCGAGATCACCCGCGGCGAAGGCGATGCTCGCCGCAATAAGGTGTTTGCCGATGCTTACACGGAGGATCCGGAGTTCTTTGTCTTCTACCGGTCTCTGCAAGCCTACCGGACCGCTTTGCAATCCGGCGACACCACCATGGTGCTGTCGCCAAATAGCGATTTCTTCCGATATTTTGGCGATAGTTTGGGGCGGTCGGACCTAGGCGTGCCAAAAGAATAGGCTCCCTTGGACACCAGCCAGTAGCCATTGGTCAGGGGTCCCGGCGCAATGACTGATTTGTTGGTGGTAGTGGGCCTGATACTGGTATTGGAAGGCGGCCTCTACGCCGCCTTCCCCACCGGCATGAAGCGCCTGATGGCGGTAATGATCCAACAATCCGACGATGCCTTGCGCCTTAGCGGCCTGGGCGCCGCGACTCTCGGCGTCGGAACTGTTTGGCTAGTAAAGACATTTTTTTAAC
>CAUZBE010000324.1:0-4261 GCA_963577885.1 Alphaproteobacteria bacterium | reverse complement strand
CTACGCGACCCACAAGAAAGACAAGATTCAGGCCTGGCTGCGACGCCATCCACGTTGGACGCTGCACTTCACTCCCACATCAAGCTCGTGGTTGAACGCGGTCGAGGGCTTTTTCGCCAAACTGACCCGCCGCAGGCTAAAACACGGCGTGTTCTACTCACTGGTCGATCTGCAGGCCGCAATCAACCGCTTCATCAAGGAATACAACGCCAACGATGCCAAGCCCTTCATATGGAAAGCTGATCCCGACGAAATTGTCGCAGCCCGAAATAGGGGGTTCCAAACGTTGGAATCAATCCACTAGATTGTTTCAATGTTACGGTCGATTGGGCCGCCGCCAGAAACCTTTTCATCCGGAAGAATTATTGCGTACCATTCGGGTCAATTGTCGCCCGTGCGCGCATAATGCGTTTGGACACGCCATTGTATTATTCGATTAGCTTGCCCTACACTGCGGGCAGGATCGCAACGACACAAACTTCCGAGCTCGCGCTGCCGGGATTAAATTACAGGGGAAGACGAACATGGAATACGACCGCATTTCCGCCGACAGTCACATCGATCTATGCTGGATGCCGCCGACCCTGTTTGTCGATGAGGCTACGGCGGCCATGAAGGACCGCATGCCCCATGTTGTGGATGGCCCAGACGGCCCGTTCTGGACCTCCAAGAACGGCACTTCCTTTGGCCTGAAAAATGGCGTCGGGCCCGCCGGCACGAAATACGAGAAGGGCAAACATGCCCGCGCCGACCTGATGGCCGCGACCAATCTGTATGAAGACGGAAAAAACGATATCCGCCGCATCTCCGACCCGGATCTACGGCTAAAGGATATGCTAAATGACGAAGTGGATGCGGAGGTTATTTACGGCATCCTGGGTGCTGCCACCCGGCTGGACGATCATGAAGCAGCCAACGAAATGTTCCGCATCTACAACGATTGGCTGGCGGATTTCTGCAGCCATTATCCGGAGCGCCACCTTGGCCTGGCCTCTCTGCCCTATGGCGACATCGAAGCCGCATGCAAGGAAATCTACCGGGTCGCCGATCTGGGCCTGCGGGGCCTGGAATTATCTTGTTCCTGGGATATGGAGCCCATGTACGATCCCTGTTGGGAGCCGCTTTGGCAGGCGGTGAACGAAGTAGGCCTGCCGTTGCATTTCCACACTTTCCCCGCCGTACCGCCGTCGCGGCTTAGCAATCTCACCGACCAGACCCGTCGCCCGGCCTTGTTCACCGTGGTCTCCGGTTTTCAGATGAACCTGGTCAACATTATCGCGGCCATCATTTCGGGCGGCGTGTTGGAACGATATCCCAACCTCAAGGTTGCCCTTGGCGAAAGCGGCTGCGGTTGGATCCCCTATATGCTTGATCGTATGGATTTCGAATGGGAAGATCGTTTCAAGGACCTCTCCCTGACCATGCGGCCCAGCGACTATTGGAAACGCCAATGCAAGGCGACATTCCAATACGACACCATCGGCATGAAGCTGATCGAGGACATGGGCGTGGAAACCCTCATGTGGGGCTCCGACTACCCCCATGGCGATGGCGTCTGGCCCGAATCTAGCCACTATATCAAGGAGCAGTTCGGTCATCTGCCGGCCGAAGTCATGTACAAAATAACCTGTGAAAACGCCGGAAAATTTTACGGTCTGATCAAATAGGCGGGCCGTAGAGATTTTGCGTGACGCCTAAATTCAAGTTCGATACCAGCCATATCGAATGGCTGCACTTTGTGGGCAGTTTCAGGTTTGACTACGAAATTGACTATTCTTTGGCCGTGTTGGGCGCGCAGCCCGAGATCGGCGCCCTCGACATGCTGATGAAGTGGGCCCCGAACGCCCATTGCCACTATCACCGCCACCTTGCCGCGACCACGACCCTGGTGCTGGAGGGCGAACAGCACACCTACGAACCCACCGGCGCGGGCGAGGCCAACCACAAGATCCGCAAGGCGGGCGATTATGCCCACAGTCCCGCCGGCGACGTTCATATGGAGCGGGCTGGCCCCCAGGGCCTGCTGGTTTTCTTCGGCTTTCAGACGGCCGATGGCCGCCTGTTCGAGACCCTGGATAAAGACCGCAACGTCCTTGCCACCGCCACCGTCGAAGACTGGGCTGCCGGCCGCATCAAGGCCTCGCGATAGGGCAGATCACTAGGCTCGGCGCCGGGCTTGGATGGCGGTTTCTAGGGCTTGCAGAAAACGCGACCGGTCTGTCTTGGCGAAAGGGGGCGGACCGCCGGTGATCTGGCCAATTTCGCGTAGGCCCGCCATGAGGTCGCGGGTCGCCACCGCCATGCCGATGGAGTCTGGCGAAAAAATTCTGCCGTTCGGCTGGATAGCGCCGGCGCCCTTTTTCAGGCAGCGGTCGGCCAGGGGGATATCGCTGGTAATAGCGATGTCGCCGGGCGAGATGTGTTCGGCAATCCAATCGTCGGCCGCATCGGGGCCCTGGGGCACAACGATTACCTGTATCATCGGGCTGGGCTGTGGCCAGATACCGCCGTCGCTGACCAGATGGACCATCAGGCCATGGCGTTCCGCCACCCGTATGACTTCATCCTTGACCGGACAGGCATCGGCATCGACGTAGATCTGGGGCATTAGATTTTGCACCTGGGGTGACCTCCGTGGAAATAAGGATGGTGTTGACGCCGACGATGCCATATTCCATCGCCTCGGTGACGCGCCAGATGCGACCAATGTCGTGGGCGTAGAAATCAGCGGCTAGGCCGAATTCTGTATGGTTGGCCATGGCGATGGTCTCCGCCTTGTCACTGAAGCAGAAAATCGGTGGCGGCATTTATGCCTTGGTGCTGGGCCGGGCCGAAACCGCTGCGTGCCAGCGCGCCAGGTTCGGCCGGTCGTCGCCGACCCTAAGGCCAATGACCTTGGCAAAATCGACGCCGCACAGGGCGGTGATATCGGCCACCGTATAATGGTCGCCGGCGATAAAATCATGGGCGGCGAGAACGCCGTCCAACCAGTCGAAGCGGGCCGGGGCCTTGCCCTTGTTCAGTTCGCCCCAGGCCGGTACCTGGTCTTCCAATTCGGCAAAAAATTCAGAGGTATGGCGGAAACCGGCGGCCACGCAGGAGGACAACTGCAATTCCACTCGGCGGTTCCACATTTCTACCACGCCCCTGTCCTTGGCGTCGTTTCCGAACAGGGCCGGCTCGGGCTGGATTTCCTCGAAATAGCGGCAAATCGCCATGCTCTCCGAGATGTGGCTGCCGTCGTCCAGTTCCAGGGTCGGTAGTTGCCCGAGTTGATTGATGCCGGCGAGATAATCACCGGTTTTATGTTCCTTTTTGGCGATATCGATCGGCACCAGAGGGATATTGATGCCTTTTTTGGCCAGGAATATTCGCACCCGGCGTGGGTTCGGTGACACCTTGCTATCGTATAATTTCACCTTAACTCTCTCCGCTTGAAACGACCCGGATGGGTCTTTATTCGGTTATGGCGGCCTTCATGATAGCCGCCGCACCTTCCGCCCGGGCGAAGCGCGGGTCGTTGGCGCTGGGCAGTTTGGCCAGGCCGTTACATCGCAGCACCGGGCCATTGGGTCCAATCATCAAGCCGGAGGCGAAACCCAAACGCCGAGTGGTGTGGCGGAAATCGATATCGCTGACCAGCCACTGGTCCTTCAATGCCGGTTTCAGGAAATCGTAGCTCATTTGAATGGTGGGCGAGAAGGCTTCTGTTTTCGCCGCCAGTTGCACGTTGAAGCCCACCGCCATATCCATCACGGTCATCATCATGCCGCCATGGCAAATTCCGGCCGGGTTCATGTGGTGATCCTGGACGACAAAGCCTAGAGTACCACGATCGCCCTCGACCCGCCAATACAGCGGACCCACATGTTTGACGAAGCCTTCGTCCAGGGTAAAGAGTTGAAAGCCGTACGGTACGCCTGCCTGCATGGTGCCTAGTTTGCCTCTAATTGCCACTGCGCGCGCGCCGGACGGCGCGCAGGCCTTCATACGGCAGATCTGCGACCTCGGGCAAGCCGGAGGTGGTATGGATCTTTGATGGGGTTGGTTTTCCACTCCGTGCCTGTATGGTGCTAGAATCGATTTTGCATTTGTCATTTAGGTAGGAAATTCCCATGGCTGAATATATCCCCCCCACGTTGGATTGGGTACGTGAACAGGTAGAACGGTATGAAGGTAGCAGCGGCCTGGAAGGCACCACTCTGCGGGACACCGGCATGCCGTGCATCATCGTCACCCACGTGGGCGCCAAAACCGGCGG
>CAUZBE010000323.1:0-4263 GCA_963577885.1 Alphaproteobacteria bacterium | reverse complement strand
ACGCGGTCATTGTTTTTTCCAGAGCATTTTCGTTCAGAAAATTCTCAGATCTTTCTAATTAGAGAAATTTTTTCAATTACTCAGAATACAGGCGCAATTCTCATTAAGTCGGAATGTCTCTAGGCGTCGGTCCTTTTCCGCTGCAGTCCCAGTTTCTCTTGCCAGCAGCCGTTATCGGGCGCGATGATGGGGCGCTTCGATCGGCGCAATGAAAGGCTGGACCATGGCGACCATAACTTATTTAACGAAAATTCAGTTCGATTTCGGGGCCGTTCAGCTGCTTGCGGCGGAAATGGCTGGATTGGGTCTGACCCGGCCCTTGTTGGTGACAGATAGGGGCGTGCGGGCGGCTGGTTTACTGGGTCAGGTAATAGAACAGCTGGCCAAGGGTTGTCAGGCGGAAATCTTTGATGCCACGCCGGAAAACCCCACGGAGGCGGCCATGACCACCGCCCTGGCGCAATACCGCGCGGCGGACTGTGATGGTGTGATCGGGGTTGGTGGCGGCTCGTCCATGGATCTGGCCAAGGCCATCGCCTTGATGGCGACCCATCCCGGTGAGTTGTCCGATTACATGATGATCCTGGGCGGCGCACCTAAAATTACCGCGGCGGTCGCGCCGGTGATCGCCATCCCAACGACGGCCGGTACCGGTAGCGAGGTTGGCCGCGGCGCCATTATGATTCTGAACGATGGGCGCAAATTGGGCTTCGGTAGCCCGCATGTGATCCCCAAGGTCGCTTTGTGTGACCCCGAACTAACCTTTTCCATGCCGAAGATGCTGACCGCTGGCACGGGCATGGATGCTTTCGCCCATTGTTTCGAGACTTTTTGCGCACCTGCCGTAAATCCACCCGCCGATGCCATCGCCATGGATGGTTTGGGACGCGCGGTACGCTTTGTCGAACGCGCCGTGGCCGATGGCAGCGACCGTGAAGCGCGTTGGCAAATGATGATGGCTTCCATGGAAGGGGCCATGGCCTTTCAAAAAGGTCTGGGAGCAGTGCATGGGATGTCCCATCCATTGGGCTCGATCCGGGATCCTATACTCCATCACGGCACCCTCAACGCCGTGTGCCTGCCGCCGGTCATTCGCTATAATGCCAAGGCCGTGGGTGATAAATACGATCGTGTGAAACAGACCTGGGGTTTGCCGGCGGATGCTGATCTGGCGGACGAAGTGGCTGCATTGAATAAACGCCTGGGGCTACCCGCCACTCTGCGCGAGATGGGCGTGGACGACGACATGATCGAGCCGCTGATCCCCCATGCCGTGGCCGATCACACTACCGCCTCGAATCCACGGCCGTTGACGGCAGAGGACTATCGGGCTTTGTTTTTAGAAACTCTGGGTTAGCAAGTTGGCATTCGCGGATCATGACGATGTGGCCCGTCTGCGCGACATGATCGCGGCGGCCGAATCAGTGGTGATTTTCACCGGCGCGGGGATTAGCACGGAATCCGGCATCCCTGATTTTCGCAGCCCCGGCGGTCTGTGGACCAAGTATCAACCCATCGATTTCGGTGATTTCATGGCCTCGGAAGAGATGCGCCGGGAGTCCTGGCGCCGCAAGTTCGCCATGGACCCAGCCATGACCGCCGCGGTGCCGAACCGGGGCCACCGCGCCGTCGCACACTTGGTGGACACGGACAAGGTTTCCGCCGTGATTACCCAGAACATAGATGGTCTGCATCAGGCCTCGGGCATCCCCGACATGCAGGTCATTGAACTGCACGGGAATGCTACCTACGCCAAATGCCTGACCTGCGGCCTGCGTCACGAACTAGCGCCGATCAAGGCCGCCTTTCTGGCCGATGAAACCATGCCGGTCTGCACTGGCTGCGGAAGCGAATACATGAAGACCGCGACCATATCTTTTGGCCAGTCGATGCCGGAAGAGCAAATGGCCCGGGCCCAGCGGGAAACCCTGGCCTGCGATTTGTTTATCGCCATCGGGTCGTCACTGGTGGTCTATCCTGCCGCTGGCTTCCCGGTCATGGCGAAACAGAACGGCGCTGGCATGGTAATTCTAAACCGCGAACCAACGGATTTGGACCGTCACGCCGACCTCGTCATCAATGGCGAGATTGGTCCCACGCTGGGCGATGCGGTGGCGGTGAATTAATCCTTACACCTAGACCCGCCGGGCAATTTTGTAGCCAACGGCCTCCCGGTCCCAGGTTTGGTTGGTGAGACCCGCCCGGCGCAGGGGTTCCTTTTGAATTTTGCCAGTGGCGGTTTTCGCCAGCGTTTCAACCGCTTCGATATAGCGCGGTACGGCGAAGCGGGGAATTTGTTGAACGCAATAGTCCAGCAGAGCGACATTGTCGATGTCAGCGCCGCCATCGGTGACGATGTAGGCTTTAACCTCGTCTTCGCCACCCGCGCCGTCGACCCGGATACCGACAACGGCGCTTTCGTTGATATCTGGGTGGTCATTCAGGACCTGTTCGATCTCGAAGCTGGAAATATTTTCGCCACGGCGGCGAATGCGGTCCCTGATACGGTCTGCATAGTACAGCCGGCCCTGTTCATCGAAACGGCCCGCGTCGCCACTGTGAAACCACAGATTGCGCCACGCCTCGACGGTTTTCTCCGGCATGCGGAAGTAGCCCTGATTGAAGCAGGAGGGCACCTTGGGGCGGACGACGATTTCCCCGATCTGGCCCTGGGGTAGGGGGACGTCGGTCTCTGAATTGACGACGCGCACTTCAAAAAAATCTTCCTGGACGTGGCCAGCCAGACCAGGCAGAAGAGGGTCATCCTCGGTGGTATAACAGGGGATGTTGACCTCCGTCATGCCATAGGCCTGGATGAACTTGAAGCCGAAGCGTTGCTCCATGGCATTGCCCCATTCGGCGGCGATGGGGACCGCCACGACCCGGCGTAAATTATGCGCGCGGTCGAACTCGGTTTCCGGCGTGCGGAAAATAAACTCGGGAATAACGCCCAGGGCGTTTGAAACTGTAGCCCCGCAGGCGCGCACATCGTCCAGCCAGGTGTTTGGCGAAAAACGTTCGATGCAATAAACTTTTGAACCGCTAATCAATGAACTAATGACCTGCAGCAAAAGGCCCATGGCGTGAAACAGGGGCATGCAGACGTATTGGCAATCCTGTTCCGTCATTTGCATGACGCGGGCCATGCCGTGTCCAAACAGATAACAATGGGCATGCGGCATTAATACGCCCTTGGATGGCCCCGTCGTGCCCGATGTGTACATGATGCAGGCAATGTCCTCGGCCTTCGGGGTGACCAGAACATCATCTTCGGCGGCGGCGAGAGCAAAAAATGCCGCAAACGTCATGGCCCGGGCCCCGGCTAGCACCACCGGCCGTTCGTCCGGTACGTCGCCTGCCACATAGATGACGGCGCCGAGATTATCGTTGCCACCCTTAACAGCATCGAAGGCATCGCCCAAAACCGCGTCCAGGAATATCACTCGCGGCTCGGCATTGCGCATCTGGTGCTGCAGGAAGGCGCCCTTAAGTTCCGTATTGATGGGCACGAAAATGGCACCCAGGCGCATGATCGCCAGCATGGTCAACATGAACTCGATGCGGTTTTTCAGCATGACCATGACCCGGTCGCCGGGGCCAACACCCAGACCGGCTAATTTGCGCGCCACCACAGCGCTGTCGCGGTGCAGCGAGGCAAAGGTCAGGGTGGTGCCGTGCTCGAACGTCATGAATTCGCGCTCGCCCTGGGCCTCGGCCTGGCGCGCCACCAGGCTGACTAATGTCCAGTCAGAAATGTCCTCCGTCATGGCCCCCCCATATCTCCAAATTACGCCGAATTTATTATGGTGGCCATAATGCCCGTTCCAGAGTCGGTATCATAGGCGCGCTGTTGATCGGCACCGGCTCAGACTGGCCCTGGCACGGTGCTGAGAGAGTGCCAATACGGGCCTGTCCCAATAATTCCTGGTAATAATTGTTCGAGAAGTCTCGCGAGGCTATCGAAACAACCGGTCCAGCTGCCGTTATGTTGACCACGGTCGTCTTCGCTGGGAAAGCCGCTGTGGGTCAGGATGATCTCGGCGCCATCTGCGACCTCGTGAAATTCCAGGACAAGATGGGTCGACGGCCCCTTATCCGCTTATCCGCGCCCTGGCTCCAGGCCCAGGAATCGACCAGGCGTTCGGGTGGTTTAATTTCCTCATAAACACCGCTTAGATAATATATCGCGCCGTTGTCGTGTTGCATCTCGACGGCAAAGGCGGCCGCCGGGCCGTGGATCTATTCCCACCCTTGGCGCACTTA
>CAUZBE010000322.1:0-4279 GCA_963577885.1 Alphaproteobacteria bacterium | reverse complement strand
GGCACAAGGGTTGGCAAGCAAATTTTTGTCCCTACGACATTGATACCGGCCTTTGACTAGCGAATTGTCTTCGCCCATACGGAGCAGCAGCGTAACAGCGACGTGTGTCGCGTCGAGGCACAGTTTTTCAATGCAAAAGGCGAGGTAATCGGTAGAGGTAAGTTTTCCCTTGGCTTTGGCGCGCCGACGAATTTTGACTTGGAATTTTTCGATGACAACGGCGCGAGAACTCTGGCCGTTGAGGACAACAGCAAAATACTGGCTCGGGTCGTCCTAAGGCATGAGCCTCTTGGCTGCGCCACGGCGACATCCGAGGTGGCGCGCGTGGGCAGGGACGCTTCCGGTAACCCAGTCCTTACCGAAACTTGTTGGCTCGTTCCGGTGGACAGACTGGTCCGCGTCCGCGTGTTCTGAGGGGGCGCAAAAGGTTATAATAGAGCAAACTGGACATCCTGCGTGCTGCGCCTGCGGGCGTCTGTATTTACCGGATAGCCCGGAACTGCTCTAACGCAGGGAAATACCCAGGACCGCTTCCAGATCGTCCAAAGCCTGGGCCTGGCCGGTGACCTTGATAGTAGTCATGCCCATGGCCCTGGCCGGCTTCAGGTTGACGCCTAGGTCGTCCAGAAAGACCGCCTGGGACGGTTCCACTTCCAGCATGTTACAGGCAATCCGATAGAATTCCGGCTCCGGCTTCCGAATGCCAACCTGGCTGGATTCCACCACCTGTCCGAAAATTTCCATCACCTGGGCAATCTCGGCCGCCTTGTCCGCATCCCTGGTCATGGAGGGGCCATGGCCGGTGCGCATATTGTTGGTCAGACAGGCCGTCTTATAAGATTTGGCAACAATGCGCAGAGCCGTAACCATCTCCGGCTGCAGGCGGCCCGACAGCAGGGGCAGGATTTCACCGCCATTGACGGCGTGCCCGGCGGCCCGGGACTCCACCTCGAACAGATCGCCGAATTCCTCGGTACTGACTTCGTTGCGCTCCATCCTGGCCCAGGCATTGGCATCCGCATTGTTGGCGTTGATGGTGCGGATGAAATCCTTGGGCAGGCCGCGTTCCGCCTCAAAAGTGGCGAAGGCCGCGAACGGTGAGGTGGTGAAGACGCCACCGAAATCCCATAACACGGCGCTGATGCCTTTACGCTTCGAACCTGGGTCAGGCATACAATATCGGTCCTTATTCGCCTGCTTTGATCAAGCGCAGGGCGGCCGAGTTCAGGCAGTAGCGCAGGCCCGTAGGCGCCGGGCCGTCGGGAAACAGGTGGCCCAGATGGCCATCACAGCGGGCACACATGACCTCGGTGCGTTGCATGAAAAGGGAACTGTCCTCCTCTTCCTCTATATTTTCCGGATTGAAGGGGGTGTGGAAGCTGGGCCAGCCGGTCCCGGATTCAAACTTCGTCTCGGACGAGAACAACTCTAGCCCGCAGCAGACACAGGTGTAAATTCCGGCGTCATGACAAGAATTATAGCCTGGGCCAAAGGGCCGTTCGGTACCCTTGGTGCGAGCAACATAATACTCCTCATCACTTAATTGGGCCCGCCATTCCGCCTCTGTCTTCGAAATTTTATCCATTCCCGTCCCCAAACTTGCTATTTTCGGATTTTCTTCAGCGCCTTATTGATTTGCTTCATCTAATGCTTGATGTCCAGAGAGATTTTCGAGGTCAGGTCCAATTCCCGGTCTTCCAGTACATCGCCGTCGTGGCTCTCCGCCCAGCCACTCATCGATTATGGTCCCATGAGTGGCTTGCGCGAGCAATTTTAGGTGATTGGAAAGATTACCCTAATTGTAATGACCTGAACATTAGCAGCCGGTGTCGTCCCTGCCCGTCGAAAGCTTGGTTTTACAGAGGCGGGCCCCGTCTAAATTCGCCCCGGTCAGAATGGCGTCGCTGAGATCGGCGCCGCCCAAGTTTGCCTTGGCTAAATTGGCGTTTGTCAGATCAGCAGCGATCATGGTGGACCATGTCAGGTTGGCGCCCTCGAAATTGGCGCTGCGAAGATCGGCCTTGCTCAAATCAGCGGCGGGCAGGTCGGCCCCCTTCAGATTTGCGCGCCACATTTGGGCGTTCTGTAAATTGGCGCCGGCCAGATTGGCGCCGGCCAGATCAGCGCCGGCCAGATTGACCGCCGTCATATTGGTATTGGTAAGGCTGGTACGGACCAAAGTGGCGCCCGAGAAATTTGTGCCACGCAAATCCACGGAATGCAAATTCGCTCCCGTCATATCGGCGCCGCTTAGATCAACATTTTGGGCGATGGCCTGCAACAGATTGGCCCGCCACAGGTTGGCGCCCGGGAAGGCGCCACCGCTTAGATTGGCGCCGCTTAGATCGGCCGATTTCAGCAATACCCCGGCGCCGTTCGCGCCGCGCAAGTCAATTCGCCCCAGCGACGCGCCACTAAAATCGGCCCCCGCCATCTGGGCATTGCGCAGATCAGCCCACCACAAGTTAGCGTCAAGAAATTTGGCGCCGCGCAAATCGGCCTGCTGCAGATTGGACCACCACAGGGTGGCGCCGCTCAGATCCGCGTCCCGCAGATTGGCTTCGGTTAATTCGGTCAACCACAGACTGGCATTGTCCAATTCACAGGCAGGGCAGCCATTGTTGGCCTTGACCTCCCGCACGCGGGGTTCGTCATAGCCAAACAGCCATGCCCCAAGGCCGGCGAGCAAGATCAGGACGACCAGAAGAATTTTAAAAAGCTTGCGCATTTAAACCGGGGAATAGGCAGGTGGGAAACCGATGGTGGGGAGTAATACCAGGATTCACGCAACAGGGAAGGCTTTTGCGCGGGTTCAAATCATATCGGGCTATTCAGCTTGCCGCTTTGGCCAGAAAATCCAGCCAATCATCCGGGCAGGCTTCGCCAAATGGTTACTCCGCTGCCTCTGGCATTGTGCTGCCCGGCTTGCGCCATTCGGCCATCAGGTTGTCCTGCAAGGCCGTTGCCTCGGCCAAGTGTTGCGCCTTGATGTGGCCGTATCCGGTGATCAGTTCCGGCACCTGGGCCAGACGAACGGCCTGACTATGATTGCCCGGCTTCAGACCTGCCAGAAGTTCCCCGATCATGGCTTCATATTCAACGATCAGGCGGCGTTCGGTCTGGCGCTCCTCAGTCCGGCCGAAGATATCCAAGGGCCCGCCGCGTAGGAATTTCAGACGCGCCAGCCAGGTCATAGCGGTGCCCATCCACGCTCCAAAGTCGCGTTTCACAGGCAGGCCCGTATCCGGATTTATTTTGCTCAATACTGGCGGCGCCAAGTGGAATGCCAGCGTGTATTCCCCCTCAAACTGCTGTTCCAGGGCCGCCTTGAAACGGCCATCGCTATACAGCCGGGCCACTTCATATTCGTCCTTGTACGCCGTTAGTTTATACAAGTTTCGGGCCACGGCCTTGGACAGAGCCTGGCTATCCGGCGTGACCTGGGCTTCCTGCGCCTCCACCCGAGCCACCAGATCGCCATAGTGCCGGGCCAGGCGTCTGCCCTGATATGCGGTCAGGTCCTCTTTGCGCCGCGCTATCAGGGCCGGCAAATCGTCGTCCAGGATATCCGGGACGGCGCCGGGGCTAGCCAGGACGCTGACGGCTTCCATATCAACGGCAGCCCGCCGGCCCCATAGGAAGGCCGCCTTGTTCATCTCGATCGCGACGCCATTCATCTCGATTGTCCGCTCGATGGTCTCGGCCGCAATGGGGATCAGGCCCTGTTGATAGGCATGCCCCAGCATGAACAGATTGGCCCCGATCGCATCGCCCAGCAGCGCGGTGGCCAGGCGGGTGGCATTTATGAAGGTAGCCCTGCCCGGCCCCGCCTCGGCCCTGATCCGCATCTCCACATCGTCCGCCGGGAATTCCAGGTTCGGATCCATGGCGAATTGCCCGGTGATTGATTGATTACTATTGACCAGAACATGGCTGCGGCCCGTATCGATCGTGGTCAGGGCCAATTCGCTGGCGGTGACCAGGCTGTCACAGCCCATGATCAGATCGGCGGCGCCGCTGGACAGGCGGGCCGATTGAATATCAGCCTCGCGCGCTGCGATCCGCACATGGGAGGTGACTGCGCCGCCTTTTTGCGCCATGCCAAACTGATCGATGGTGGAAAAGGCCTTGCCCTCCAAATGGGCGGCCATGGTCAGCAGGGCGGAGATGGTCACCACTCCGGTACCGCCAATACCGGTGATCAGAATGCCGTAGGATTGTCCATGAACCAGTGTCGGTTGGGTCGGTTCGAACAGAAAGCGCAGTTTTTCTGGTGCTT
>CAUZBE010000321.1:0-4280 GCA_963577885.1 Alphaproteobacteria bacterium | reverse complement strand
ATCTAACGCCGGGTATGACGTCGTCTATATCGGTTATGCCGGTGGTCGCAGCCTTTGGGGCCTGCGCGGCGCCTTGCAGGAACAGCTGGCAGAACGGGGCGATGGATTCAATTTCAGGGTCGAAGTGAACCAGCAGTATCTGAGCCGTTGGGAAGAGTTGTTGAAAATCCACAAGGGTGATCACGGCACCGTGCCACCCGGTAACGAGAACCATCAGCCACGGCGCATCGGCCAATTGAGTTTGAGTTAGGAGGCAGCCCAATGGATTTGGAACTTTCCGACGAGCAACGGATGTTGGTCGAACAAGTGCGGCGCTTTGTCCGGCAGGAAGTTGACCCACTGGAAGCCGATTTGGATCCCGACGCCAGCGAATTGTCAGCCGAAGACCATGAACGCCTAGTCGGTATTACCACCAGCATGGGCCTGTACCAAATGGATGTGCCGGAAGAATATGGCGGCGCTGGCCTGAATGTGATGACGCGCACCTTGCTTGCCATGGAAATGTCTCAACATCGTGCCGGTTTATATGCACCCTGTTTTGGCACCTTCGGCAGCATGGGCCTCGCACAGCTTTACGACGCCAATGACGATCAGAAAGACCGTTATCTATACCCGACCCTGGCCGGTGAAAAACGCGGATTCTTTGGCCTGACGGAGCCTTCTGGAGGCAGTGACCCAGCCCGTGCCATTCAAACCCGTGCCGTACAGGACGGCAATGATTGGGTCATCAATGGGCAAAAAATCTTTATTTCCGGCGCCGACCGGGCCGATTTTGGCCTGGTCTTTGCCCGCACCAGCCCCGACAAAGGAAGAGCCGGCGTCACCTGTTTTATCATCGATACGGATATGCCGGGTTTTCATGTTCGGCGCATCGTGCATACCCTGCGTTCTACCCATTATGCTACTGAACTACAGTTCGAAGATCTGCGGGTACCGTCAGAGAATATTCTAGGACAGGTGGACGGCGGCTTTGGTATCGCGAACGAGCGTTTGACACGCAACCGTATACCCTACGCCGCCAGTTGCCTTGGCGTCGCCATGCGAGCCCAGGAATTAGCTATCGACTACGTCAAAATCCGCGAGACCTTTGGCGATCTTCTGGCAACCCGGCAGACCATCCAGAATATGATCATCGACAACGAATTGGATATCCGCACCGCCCGCTGGCTAACTTTGGCCGCCGCCCATAAGGCAGACCAGGGCGAACCGTTCCGGACAGAAGCGGCCATGGCCAAAATCGCCGCCACGGAAGCGGGCGGCCGGGTGGTTGACCGCGCCATGCAGATCCATGGCGGCTATGGCGTAACCAAGGAATTTCCGTTTGAACGCTGGTTCCGCGAAATGCGCATCCGGCGCATCGGCGAAGGGCCGAACGAAGTCCAGCGGCTAATAATCGCCCGTGACCTGATCGGCGGCGCATTTCACTAAATCGGGCAGACATCAATACAGAGTTTATTAGGATTCGGTTACAGTAGAGAAGGGTTACTCAGCGGCACGCAAACGATTAATAGCTGTCTTCAATTTATCACGCTCTTTGCTATTTTTGGAGAGCTGATCATGTAGCCTTTGCCAGCGGGAAATTGCCGCCGAGTGACGGCCGTTGCCCGCGTCAACCATGCCGAGGAACCATAGCGCGCGAGGATTATCAGGCTGCAGCTTCTCTAATTTGCGCAATACGGCGAGGGTAGACTGAGGCATTTTCTTTTCAGGCGACGCGCCTTCGGTCAGCGCGAGGGCTTGAGCGTTCAACGGTATGGGGTCGTCGAGGCGCAAAGCGGAAGCCCGCCCATAGGCTTCTGCAGATTCGACCAGCTTCTGCAAAACGCCATAAGCTTTGCCCAGGCGCATCCAACCATCATAATCATCGGGCTCGTCTTTTAGGCGGTCTGCCAGTCGCTGCACCATGGATTGGATGAATTCCTGGCGGTCCGCCGCGGACATTTTGCCTGCTGCCGCCATGGTCGCCTGATCGGGGCCAGGTGCGGACCTGCGAGGCACCACCGCCACCTCTTTCAATTCGCCTTCCGGGTCTATGCCAAGTTCTTGCGCCACACCATGTATTTGCTCGGCCAGGGCTCGTCGGTTATCGCTGTCTTTGGGTAGTTCCCTATATAAAGCTAGCCATTGATCGTAGGCTTTTTGGGACCTGCCGGCCTGCAGGTCCCCTAAGGCAAGAAAGTACCGCGCGCCTAAATTCTGGGGTTCTAATGCCCGTGCCTTTTTAAATGCAGCGAGGGCCTCCGGCGTGACCGTGCCTAGAGCACTTTTAGTAAGGGTATCACCAAAGGCAACTTGCAAATTCGCGTCGTCTCCGGATAGTGCCAGAGCTCGGCGCAGAGCCTTGGCTGCCTCTCCAAAACGTCCCAAAACCGCCCGCGACCGGCCCAACAGGATCCAGCCATCTAAATCGTCTGGCTGCGCCTGTAAGCGGGCGGCCAAACGCACAACCGTTTCGTTGATCTGCTTGCTCTTATTTCCCACCAGGCCTTGTTGCAACGGCTCTTGCCGCGGCTGCAGTGCAATCCCTCTCTCCGCTAATGGTTGACCCGGATGGCTTGGCTGGCCAAGTTGGGAATATAAAAACACCGTCAAAGCAGGCAGCAGAAGTGCTATCAGAACAGCGGTGCGCGGCGATGGAATGATCTGGCCACCTCCGCCTCGCCCATATTCGGCGGCACGTAAAATACGCCGCTCAATTTCCCGCCTCGCCTCGCCTGCTTCCTGCGCCGTGAGCGCATTGGCGGCCAATTCAATGTCCACTTCGCGCAACTGATCACGATAAACCTCCAAATCATGATCCAACCGATCATGTAATGTCTGCGATGACCCTAGAAGTGGCCAGAGCAACGGTATGACCGCCGCCAGTGTCAGCCCGCCTATAGCCAGCCACACGGTCATGTATGATCCCCGTCATCCAAAAGAGCCCTTAGTTGAGCTTTTTCATTCGCATTCAGTGGCGCGCCTGTAGCCGCATCCGGCCCCTGTCGGCGACGGTACCAGAAGACAATCAATGTCAATGCCAGTATTAGGAATAGAGCAGGTCCCAGCCACAGAATAGCCGTCCTCCATTTCATCGGTGGCCGCAGCAGCACCCAATCGCCGTAGCGATCCACAACAAAATTAATAGCCGCGGCGTCGTTATCCCCAGCCGAGACCCGGTCCCGCACCAAAATGCGCAAATCACGCGCGAGGGACGAATTTGAATCCTCAATTGATTGGTTCTGGCAAACCAGACAGCGCACGGGCCTCCAAGGATGGATCAGCCAAAGGCGTATCCACCGCAACGGACCAAGCCGGCGCAACAAGGCCGACGAGACAAATCGCAACAATCAAACAACGCAAATTAACCATCAACATTTCGCGGTATCGCCTTGCCGCAGGGCATGGATTGCCGGCAGCAATATCTCTTCCAGATCGCGCGCCATCACTGGTCCTATATGTTTACAGACAATTCTTCCTTCAGCATCGACCAGGAACGTCTCGGGTACACCATAAACACCCCAATCGATGCCCACTCTACCCTTCAAATCGTGCCCGACGCGATCATAGGGGTCGCCGTAACGCCGCAACCAGCCAATTGCGGCAGGGCCTTCATCCTTGTAGTTCAGCCCATGGACAGGTACGACGCCATGGGTCGATAATTTCATAAATAATGGATGCTCGGCCCGGCAGGAGACGCACCAGGAGGCGAAAACATTGACTAGCGAAATTTGCCCCTTCAAATCGCCGGTCTTCAGGCCCTTTGGGCGGTTGGGTAAAGCCGGCAAATCAAATTCAGGCACGGCCTTGCCGATTAAAACGGATGGAATTTCCTTTGGCTGCAGGTTCAAACCGGCAAATAAAAACCCACCGATAATCAAAACCACCGCCAGAGGCAGCAAGCCTAGCCAATTGCGGCTGGACCTTTGCTCCAAACCCCGCTCGTTCAAATTGCCAATTCCTATTTTCCGACCATTGAAGCCGCAGTCTTCACCGTCTTCACTAATGCCCTGTCCCGTGAAGGCGCGCCAACCCGATGGCGGCGGTCGCTCAATGAAACCAAGCCGCCAAAAACCATCATCAAGCACCCCATCCAGATCCAATGGATCATGGGCTTGTTATAGAATCTGGTTGACCAGGATCCATCGCCCGTTGGATCGCCGATGACCGCGTAAAGATCCCCACCCCACCCGGTGCGAATTGCGGCCTCCGTAGTTTCCATCGGCGGATCCTGATAGTTGCGGGATTCCGGTTGCAAAACGGCAATTTCCGAGCCATTGCGGCTCACCCGAAAGACACCA
>CAUZBE010000320.1:0-4290 GCA_963577885.1 Alphaproteobacteria bacterium | reverse complement strand
GGAAGAAAGGGGAGAGAGCATGACCGAGTTGTGGCGCAAAACAGCGCGCGAAATGGTGGATTTGCTGGCCAAGGGCGAAGTGCGGCCTGCAGAAGCGGTGGATGCCGCGGCCCAGCGCGTCGAGGCGACCAATGGCGCGGTCAACGCCATGGTCACCCTGTGTGTCGAGCGGGCGCAGGCGGACGCCGCCCAAATGGAGAGCGCGGGCCATCCCGAAACGCCGGGGCCAGGTTATCTCTACGGCCTGCCCATATCGATCAAGGATTTAAATCATGTCGCCGGCGTGCGCTGCACGGAAGGCTCGCCGATATATGCGGACCGCATTTCCGCCGAATCCGATTTTCTAGTGCAGACCCTGGAAGCGAATGGCGCTATCGTCATTGGTAAATCGAATACCCCGGAATTCGGCGCCGGGGCCAATACGTTCAACGAGGTGTTCGGCTCTACCCGCAATCCGTGGGATACGAGGATGAACTGCGGCGGCTCCTCGGGTGGGGCGGCCGTCAATCTGGCAACCGGACAAACCTGGCTGGCCACGGGCAGCGACCTGGGCGGGTCATTGCGTATCCCCGGCGCTTTTTGCTCCATCGTCGGCTTTCGCCCCAGCCCCGGACGCTGTCCCCGGGGCACCTCGGCCTCGCTGAAGTTGTTCGACGACATGTCCGTGGTTGGCCCCATGGCGCGAAATGTAGGGGACGTCGCCCTGATGCTGGACGCTATGGTGGGCCAACACGCCCGTGACCCGATTTCGTTGCCAGTGCCGAACGAGGCCTTCCAAACTGCCGCACGGGCGGCGACGCCGCCCCGGCGGATCGGCTGGAGCGCCACCATGAACATCGCCCCAGTGGTGCCGGAAGTGGCGGAAATTTGCGCCGCCGCGGCGCAAACCTTCACCGCGCTCGGGACCAAGGTCGAGGAAGCCTGCCCAGATTTCAGCGGCGCCACGGAGATGTTTCATACCTTGCGCGGGATCAGCTTCGTCGCCGCGCATCGCGCCCACATGGCCGAACACCGCGAGCAGTTGAAGCCGGAAGTGATCTGGAACTATGAGCATGGCGCCGCCTTGTCAGCCCTGGATATGGCAGAGGCGAAACAGACCCGTGGGCGCATCCATGCCAACATGTGCAGCTTTTTCGAAACCTATGATCTATTGGTGACCCCGACCGTGATGACCCCGCCCTTTCCGGCGGAGATCCGTTATCTGGAAGAAGTTGAAGGTGTAAAGTTCGATAATTACGTGGATTGGCTAATGCACACCTTTGTTATCACGCCCACGGGTTGCCCCGCGGTTTCCTTGCCGTGCGGCTTTACCAAGGCTGGCCTGCCGGTTGGCTTGCAACTGGTTGCACCTCCTAGGGGGGAAGCAGCGTTGTTGTCCGCCGCCGCCGCGTTCGAAGCCAATTGCCGCCTGGAATGGCAGACGCCGATCGATCCGCGGGTGAAATGATGCCCGGGTTTCGGCGTAATGATGTTCCGCCCTTCAATTTGCGACAGGACTGCTTACACCATTGGGCAATACGAATGTCCAAGATAGAGGTCTAATCATGCTGCTGCGCGCCTTCTCTCTAACTCTGGGGCAGATCGCCGACCCGGTCTTTCGCCGCGTCCTCATCAAAAGCATTGTGTTCACCCTGCTTCTATTTGTCGGTTTGACCCTGGTGTTTTATTGGGCCGTTCCAGAGGTGAAGGTTTTTGAATCGGATTGGCTACAATGGCTGAACGGGGTCATTGAAGTGGGCAGTGGACTGGCGTTTTTCGCGCTTCTGGTGCTGACATTTTTTGCCACGGCAACCCTGATTGGCGGCATTTTTCTGGATGATATTGCCGAAGCGGTGGAAAAACGTCATTATTCAGGCGATCCGCCCGGACATTCGGCCGAATTTTCCATGACATTCGCCGTCTCCCTGCGGTTTATCGGTATCACGGTATTACTGAATATCCTGGCGCTGCCGCTATATTTGGTCGCATTGTTGTTTCCACCGCTTTTTGCTTGTATTTTTTATGGCTTGAATGGTTATCTTCTGGGCCGGGAATATTTCGAGCTTGTAAGTTTGCGGCATCAGGACGCAAAGGCGGCCCGGCAGTTTCGCAAAGCGAACCGAACCAAGGTTTTTCTGACTGGTGTTATCATCGCATTCTTTATTACCTTACCTATAATTAATCTTGTTGCACCTATTCTGGCGACCGCGTTCATGCTGCACATCTTCAAGGCATTGCAGACCGCGCCGACAACTGAAATAGTGCCCTAATCCGGGCGTATTGGTGTACGCCCTCGGGATTTAGAACGTTAGAAACAGGAAGCAGACCATGGCCAACGAAGATGGAAACTCCCAAGGTACATCGGCATTTCGGCCCGAGATTACCCGCCGTCTGCCCGAATTTCCCGCCAGTCCCATGCGAAGCAGCCAATTTTCGGGCACGGGTCAAAGCGGTAAAAAATTGATCGTTGGCCAGGATATCGTGCTGAATGGCCAGATTACCGCCTGCGAGCAATTGGTGGTAGAAGGCCGTGTTGAAGCGGCTTTGGAAGACTCCCAATCAATCGAAATCTCGGAAACCGGGTATTTCAAGGGCTCCGCGGTGATCGAGGAGGCCGTTATCAGTGGCCGGTTCGAAGGCAATCTGACCGTTCGCGGTGAATTGACCGTTAAATCCAGAGGCCGGATCGAGGGCGAGGTCCGCTATGGCAAATTGTGCGTTGAATCGGGTGGGCAGATCATAGGCACCCTCGAGGCACTGCCAGCTGGGGGCGGGATCTCCGCCAGAACAGTTGAGGGTAATTGACAATCCGGTCTTGGACGGCATCGATAGCGCCTGTTTGCGGATTGCTAGCAAGCCTGTGGCTAACGGCCTGTGGTACTGATCCGGCCAGGGACCAGACGCGATCTATCGAGCCGGAAATTCAGCCATTGGCCATGGCGGCCCCTATCACCGGCGATCGAGACGACGCCGAATGGCCCTATGCGGCGCCCCAAGGCCAACTGGCATCGATTGATGGCTCGGGCTTAAACCGGGCTGAAATTTTTTCCCACTCAGAACGGCCCGCGACGTCGCTCGCAGCGCCCGCCCAGACGGTGCGGCGGTCCGTTCCTGATTTGCAGAATTTGCTCGGCATGGACCGGGACGGATTGCGGGCGTTGTTGGGCAAACCCACCTTGCGGCGCAGCGAGCCGCCGGCGGAGGTTTGGCAATACATCGCGGCCCAATGTATCCTGCACGTCTATTTCTACGGCGACGCCACCAATAGCCGCCATCTTGTTGCCCATGTTGATGCCATTCCCCGCGATCGGCAGGGCGTCGGCGATACGAGGCCCGACGTACCTTTTCAACAAGACTGTTTCGGCCGCGTACTGCGCGCCACCACGGCCCAAAACAAGGCGGGCTAGTCGTCCAAGCTGCGGGCCTCATCGATCAGCATGATGGGGATGCCTTCGCGAATGGGATAGGCCAGGCGGGCCTGCTCGCTGATCAACTCCTGCGCCTCGCGGTCATAGCGTAGAGGTCCCTTGGTCAAGGGGCAGACCAGTATTTCCAGCAATTTTGGATCGACGCTATCTGCTGCCGGCTCGTCGCCGCGGCTCTCGGGGCTCTCGTCACTCATAGCCTACCAGCCTCTCTTGATCAGTGAATTTGGTGATCATCGTCGTCCTGGTCCTCGCCGCCGCCAGCTCGTTGCAATAACGCCATTTCAACCAGGGCCGTCAGTATCCGGCTGCGTTCGAACAGGTCCGGGGCCTCGAGCAACGCTTGTTTCTCGGCGGGACCAAAGGGGCAAATCATCGCCAGGGAGGTGATCAGGGGACCGATCTCGGCTCTGGCAATGCTTTCCCATTCGGCCGGTATCTGCGCCATTTCCAAATAGGCCTGCAAGGCGGTCAGCAATCTATTCCGGTCGACCCCGGGGGCTTCATCCTCGGCCCAGCGGTCGGCGGCAAAGCGGTCCCAATCCGCGACCGCCTGGCGGTAACGGGTCGTCACCGCCAGTTCCTCGATAACGGCAAAACGCGATAGCCCAGTCAGGGTTATATGAAACCGGTTGTCCGGCGTTTCTTCAAAAGAGGTGATGCGCCCGGCGCCGCCGATGTCATAAATTGGCGGAATTGCAATGCATTCGGCCTTGTTCAAGGGCTGGATCATGCCGATGATCCGATCGCCCGCCATGGCATCACGGATCATATCCAAATAACGCGGCTCGAATATGTTCAGGGGCAGCTTGGCATTGGGCAGCAGCAAAACTCCATTCAAAGGAAAAATAGGAATTCGCACCGGTAGCGGCTCTTCCAAATCGCC
>CAUZBE010000319.1:0-4310 GCA_963577885.1 Alphaproteobacteria bacterium | reverse complement strand
TTGGAAACGTCATTTCGGCGGTATTGAAACCAGGCGAACAATACGGCAGGCAAAGAAACCCCACGCGCGTTGACGCCGGTATTAAACATATTGTCCAGCACCGTAAAATTCCATGTATTATTGCGAGATGGGAGGGCCCTTCCGGATCGCCAGCCCAGGAGACATAGTCGACACTGCCGGCCACCTCCTTCAAATCAGCGCCGGCACAAAAGGTGCCCCTGCGCCGGTCAAAACTGCGACCAGTTGGACGTCATCGGCATTATCCAAGGCGTTGCGCGCTCCTGGCCGATTGATAGTGACCATGGTCACCGGGCCGTGGCTCTCCACCAATATCTTGCCATCCGCGTATTGCCGCATGCCGTTGGTCCCTCTTGTTGCAAAACTATTTGCCCGGGGCGGGGCGGGCCAAGGCGGCCATTATGCTGCCGATCGCCAGGGCCAGATAGCCCAGAAAGCCCAGCGCCATGGTCTCCATGGCTACGCCCCGGTCGATCAGCCAGCCTAAGGTGACTGGTGACACGGCGGAGGCGCCGACACTCATGGACATGACCAGAGCGCGGATCGAGCCTAGATGCAGGACGCCATAGAATTCCGGCCAGGCGGCGCCGACCAGGGTTTGCCCGCCGCCGCTGGTCAGGCCCAGCAACAGCGTCAGGGCCACCGCCGTCATCGGATGATCGAACAGTATGATGGCCAGGCAGGCCAGGACCAGGGGGTAGAGATAGTAGGGCAGTACCCGGCGCGCGCCGTAGCGGTCGATCAATGGGCCAAAGGCCAGATTGGCGCTGATGGCGCCGACCGTATAGGCGATGAAGGCGGACGCCATCCAGGCCAGGGTCCAACCCTTGGTAAACGCCAGGTGAGCCTGGTGAAAAAACAATCCCGTCACGATGAATGACGGCGCGGTGATGGCAAAACACAGTAGATAAAAGCGTGGATCGCGAACGACTTCGGCCCGGGTCCATTGCCGCCGCGTGTCCCGTGTCGTGGTGCCGGTCGTATCCGCCACGCGGGGCTGGTCCGTTTCCATCGCAGTCCGGGTCAGGAAATAATGGTGCCGGGCGCCGTGGCCCTTCAACAGCCATAGCGCCAGGGGGATCAGGAAAACCGCCAGACTGATGGCGATGGCGGCCCAGGCCATGCGCCAGCCCAGCATGCCGCTCAGCCACACCGCCAGGGCGGGAAACACCGCCACGCCCATGGGAAAGCCCAATATGGCGATCGAGATGGCGCGGCCGCGTTCGGCTTCGAAATAGCGGCCCATGCTGGTCATCGCCGTATGGCTCATCAAGCCCTGACCGGACAGGCGCAGGGCGAATAGGGCCGGCGCCAGGGCCCAGGCGGCGGGCACCATGGCCATGTTGGCGCAGGCCAGGATCAAGGCGCTGCACACCCCTACCGTAACCCAGCGTAGATCAAAGCGGTCGATCAATTTGCCGGCCCAGATCAGGCAAACGCCGCTGGCCGCCGTGCCCATGGCGTAGTAGCCGCCAAAGCTGCCATGGCTTAAACCGAACTCGGCCCGAATATCGGGGCCAAAAACAGCAATGAAAAAGGTTTGCCCGAAGGCCGAGAAAAAGGCGATGAGCAGGCCAAAGCTCAAAAACCGCCGGTTCTTGAAAAGGAATTGCAGGTAAGCCATGAATGATGGGCGCGGCGGCTCAACGCCGGCTGCGGCCAGCACACTTGATACAGGTCGCGACCGCCGGGTCCAGTTCCAGACGGGCCGGCGCAATGGCCTCGTCACAACTGACGCAATAGCCAAAGTCGCTGCCCTTCAGGCGTTGCAGGGCGGCCTCGATCCGCTGCAATTCTCCTACGCGGCGGCGCTCGGATTCCTGGGCCATGGCCTGGTCCTGCATGGCATCCATGCGCGATAGGCGGCCCACCTTGCTCTGATCCAATTCCACTGGCTTGCGGTTGTCGCGGGCGCCGTCTGACAAGGCAAGCAGTTCCGACCACCGCGCCTTCAGCCGCGCGGACAATGCGGCGATTTTGAGCTCGTTCTCTCCTGCATTCATGCCAGCTTCATAGCAGCCCCGGGCGGCCCTGCCCAGCTGGGCGCTGGTTAGTAATTCACGAATTCCGCGGAACCGCCGTCCATAGCAATGGATTGACCGGTTACGATATTGGCCATGGGTGAGGATAAGAACAGCGCGGCGGCGGCAATATCCTGGGGCTCAATCAGGCGGCCCATCGGAATTTTTGCAATTTGCCTGGCTTTGATCTCTTCCACGCTGCCATTGGCGTCCTGGTCCTGGCGCTCGAAGCCCTGTAAAAACCGGTCCGTCGCCGTGGTGCCAGGGTGAACGCAATTAACGGTGATGTTGTGGGCCGCGACATGTCCGGCGAACTGCTTGGTAAAATTGGCGACACCAGCGTTGACGATGCCGTTGGTCACACGCAGGGGCGCTACAATCCGAGCTGTCATGCCGCCAATTTTGACGATACGTCCACCACTCTGGTCCTTCATGTGCGGTAGCACTTCACGGGCGGAGCGGATATACGCCATCAACTTGACGTCAATGTGATAACGCCAATGTTCGTCGGTCTATTCATCGAACTGTGCGCTCATGGATGTCACGGCATTGTTGATAAGTATATCCACGCGCCCGGTGGCCCCAGCGGCCTTGCTTACAAAATTTTGAATGTCTTCAAGCCGGCTGACATCGGCGACGATAGGCCAGGCTTGCGTGCCCAGGGCTCTGATCTCGTCGGCTGTTTGCGCGAGGGTTTCCGCTGTTCGGCCACACAGGTCGATGCCTACCCCAATTAGCAGTAAAACAGGTAACTGCTTGAATTAAGGCGATTTATGGCTGGTGGATCACGCCATTTGGCGCCGGCGGCAGGCAGATGGTGCCTGATCCTGCAAATTGCACTTCATGACGGCGCTTGGGCGAGCTTATAAGGGGTCCGCTTGACCGTCACAACATTCACGCCCTCGATCCTGATCAACCGGGTTTCTCCGGTACGTTTTGGCGAGTGCACCTGGCCGGCTTCGTAGGCGACGGCCATGCCCGGTTTCAAAGCGTAGGACTTGAAAGCCTCGACCTTGCCCGGCTTGCCGGCCTCGGACGCTTCGAGCACCCGGTATTCCGTCATTTCCGTAGTGCCCTTGGCCTGACCGTAGATGGCCCAGGTCGGGCCGTGGTCGTGCGGTGGGGATTCGTTCGAGCCCTTATGTACGTGGGTCAGAATGCAAAATTTCAATTCCCAATCCTCATAGACGATCTTGCGCGGCTCATCCGCATCCGGCCCCAAATACGCCGCCAGAATGTCCTGATCCGCCAGAAGCGTCTCCAAACCCTGCCGCACCTGTTCAAGTCCCACCGGCCCAGAGTTCCGCTTCAAGATATCGTGGCACTGACCACCAAATTGCTCAATTGTCTGTTTCATATCTATCTCTCCACCGTTTTGCCGTTAGCCCTTTAGAAGTTTAACCAGCACCGGTCGCATCAGACAACGGTCCATCCAGTTGGCCATGTTGGGAAAGGCGCCAAGATCGACCCGCGCCAATTTGACCCAGCTTAACACCGCCGCCACGTTCAGATCGGCGACGGTGAAACGATCGGCCACCAGCCATTGCCGGTCCGCCAGCGCGTCATTCAAAATGCCCAAGGGCTTTTGTAGATTAGCTTCATTTTGATCCGCCAGCGCGGCGTCCCGTTCCTCCTCTGGCCGCAGGACCCGATTAAACAGCGCCGTAAGGGCGGTGCTTTCAACCTCGGTCATGGCCCAAAAGGTCCATTGTAGGATGATGGCTTCTTCCGCTAGGTCCTGGGGCGCGAGATCGCCGCCATGCTTTTTCACCAAATACATATTGATGGCCATGGATTCCCATAGTACCAGGCCGTCATCGTCAATGGACGGTACTTTGCCGGCCGGATTGACCGCCAGGTAATCCAGGCCCGATTCGTCCTTTTGCCGCTGCTCGTAATCCAGGCCCAGTTCCTCCGCCAGCCACAAGGCGCGCATGGTCCGCGACCGGGTGGCACCGAAAATCTGCAGCTTGCTCATGAATTTATCCTCTCCTAATGCGCCATGGTACCGCCCTCGCTCATATGGCCCAGGCGGGCATCGAAAACGCGAAAATGTTCCTCGATTCAGTTTTTCAAACATTCCGACAACAGATCGGGAACGTTGCCAAAATGGCCCGCATAGTGATCGTCCATGATATCGCGAATAGCGTCCAGAAATTGTTCGTGGTCCCGTTTGTAGCGTTGGTATTCGTCATAGGCGGTGCCACGTATGTTTTTATCCTCCAGTGCGAAATAGGCCGATATATTGGCAAAACCTCGCCCAGAAAATCC